>JANPNU010000595.1:0-2022 GCA_031427615.1 Burkholderiales bacterium | reverse complement strand
AGTCAAGGTTCACGACGCGTGTTTCGTCATCGTCTGCAGCAGGTTTTCGCACTGGGTGGCCACCTGGTTTTGTATTGACGACCAGAGGTATAACTGCCGGACACGATTGCGCCCTTCGACAGCCAGACGGTTGTTCAGGTCGGAGTCGCGCAACATACGTACCACTGCCTCCGCGAAATCAGCCGGCGAATCGGCCAGCAGCAGGTGCTCGCCGTGGTTGAGGTCCAGGCCCTCTGCGCCAACGGTTGTGCTGACAACGGGGGTGCCAAGGGCAAGTGACTCCAAAATTTTCAAGCGCGTGCCGCCACCCACGCGAAGCGGCACGATAGAGACCGTAGCCCTCTGCACATAGGGCGCGACGTCGGGTACATTTGCATGTACGAATATGCTTCGGTCATCCTGTAAAGCCAGCAACGTTGCGGGCGGCTTTAGGCCAACAATTGACAGTCTGGCATCCGGTATTTGCGCACGAACTCGGGGAAAAATTTCGCGACAGAAATACAAAACGGCGTCCTCGTTAGGCCCGTAGTTCATGGTCCCGACAAAAACCAGGCGGTGCAGATCGCGGGGAACCGAGGGTTTGTCCGTCAATTTGTCGTCTACCCCGTTCGGCACTATCCAGACCCGATCGGCAGCATCGCCAAAGAAACGCGTATCTCCTTCGGAACACACGGTCACCCTCGAAAATTGCTCGACTGCCGCACGTTCCATTCGCGCCATCCGGGCGGCCTCTCTTTTCGTGGCCCATCGCATATAGGGCAACGGATTGGATTCGGCTTCACGCGATGTCTTCACCGACTCCATATCGTCCAGATCAACGATTATCTTGCGTGCAAAACGCGTTAAGCCGAGCGCGGTATGAAGCCGCTCGACCCAGATCAGATTAGCGTTTTCGGCAAGAGGTGCTGCACGGCGATGCAGCGGGGTGCCGGGAAACGAGGAATAAGTCAGCGCCGTCCGGCTAAGGAATCTTTGTCCCAAGCGACGCTGATATAGAGGCGGGTCAGTTGCATGCCAAGGTGGATGTGGCAGGATTTGAATGCTGTGTAGTTCGGACCACCACTCGGGAATCTGAGTGTTTGAACTAAGTAACTCATCGAGTTCCAGCGGAGACCCATAGCTGACCAAATCCACATCGCCCACCTGCACCAGCCCTCTAATAAGATGGCTGGTGCGGATCTTGGTGCCGCTGTTGAGCGGCAACGGCAAACGTGGCGAAACGAACAGAATGCGTGGACGTTTCATCACGCGGGTCCTGTCGAGTATTTCAAGGAAGCTTCGCGTGCGGCGCGTATTGTATCTTTGACCGCGCTTCGTAAACGGTCCCGCGTTAGCGCCAGGGCGAGGTTCCGCAAGTACCACAACACTCGTTTGGACATGCCGATAGCGCTGCCATAATCCGTCCAGAAGCCGACGCGAATCAACTCGTGCGCAAAGTCCGCCACTATGCGTTTAATGACCAGGCGTCCCATGCCGCATGGCATGGAGTGTTTAGACGCAAGGCGAAGTGAGCTCCGGAGCCGTTCGTATTCTGTTGGCGCAGCAAAGAGCGGAAACTTATGCGCCCGGAATCGCGCATCATTTACCAGAAGGCATTCAAAGCCCGCTTTTCTCGCCCGTAGGCACCAGTCTACATCCGCGAGGAAAGCACCAAAGCCGATATCGAAACCGCCGGTCGCGAGCCACGCCTCGCGTGGTATCAGAAGCGCCGTTGTAATGAGCCAATCGGCAGAAGTGATCACTGGAGCAGTTGGATCGGCTAGAAGTTCGACATAACTGCCCATGCACCAGTCAAGCTCTGCCGCGGACCACCAGTAGCCCGTGTGAACGAACAAATTCGGATGCTTAGCACTAAAAATACGACCGCCGAGAATGGCTAAAGGGTGCTGAGAACGTGCTGACAATAGAGCTTGTAACGAGTTTTCGGTCGGTTCGACTTCATTAGCAAGAATCAGTACAGCCAATGCGTCCTGATCGAAAGCGGCCGCTATCATCCGATTCAATGCACTGCATGAGCCAGTG
>JANPNU010000594.1:0-5753 GCA_031427615.1 Burkholderiales bacterium | reverse complement strand
CAGTGTTTTATTTTCCGGGTTGCGGTTCCGAGCGCCTGTTCGGCCAAGTGGGCCTCGCCACCCAGGCGATGTTGTATCACGTCGGCGTGCAAACCGTGTTGCCGCCGGGTTATTTGTGTTGCGGTTACCCACAGACCGCCGCGGGTAACGCCGACAAGGGCCAGGAAATTATCACCGACAACCGGGTGTTGTTTCACCGCCTCGCCAACACGCTGAATTACCTCGATATCAAAACCGTGGTGGTGTCTTGTGGCACCTGCATGGATCAATTGCAGAAATACGAATTCGAGAAAATTTTCCCCGGCTGCCGCCTGCTCGACATCCATGAGTTTTTGCTGGAAAAACAAATTCGGATCGAAGGCGTAACCGGCGTGCGTTATATGTACCACGACCCCTGCCACAGCCCGATGAAGACCTACCAGCCGATGAAAGTGGTCAGCGCACTGATGGGCGACAATGCGGTCGATGAAAACACCCGCTGCTGCGGCGAAGCCGGCACGCTGGCCGCCACCCGTGCGGACATTTCCACGCAGGTGCGTTTTCGCAAAGAAGAAGAAATGAAAAAGGGCGCGGAAAAACTGCGAACCGATGGGTTCAAGGGTCAGGTCAAAGTGCTCACCTCGTGCCCGTCGTGCCTGCAAGGGTTGTCACGCTTCGATAACGACAGCGGCACCGAGGCCGATTACATTGTGGTGGAAATCGCCAAACACGTATTAGGGCCGAATTGGATGCGCGAATTTGTCGACAAGGCAAACAGCGGGGGTATTGAGCGGGTGTTGTTGTAGAAACGTGCGCTGATGGTGTCGTCCACCGCGCGACCCACCCCTCCCTCACGACCCAAACCAGACCTCGATTGCGGGGCACCCCGGATTGGTAGTTCACGCTAGAATGTGCTTCTCCCGCGTTAATGTGAGCTAGCGATGACTGTTCAACGACCGCTGTACCGCGTTTTTATTGTGTCCCTGCTGATTGGACTAACCGGCTGCGCGCAACTCGGTCAGCGTGGCACCGACTTGCCGCTGCAAACGACAGCATTGGCAGCTGATTTTTGCGCAACGCTGGCAACACGATCCGATCACGATGTCGCAAAAACCCTCGACATGAACAATTTTATGTTGGGTCGGTTAAAAGAACTCAGTGGCAAGGATAACGTTGGCGTGTGCGCCATGTCATGGGATGCGCGCAACGAAGTCATGCTGGTGCATCGCAACACGCTGAAAGACCCCAACCGAAAGTCGCTGCGCGCGCCGTCCGCGGAGTACATCCGTGCTTGGGACGCAGACGACAGCGGTCTGCCGCCAAATAGCACGCAAAAATTAATGGCCGAGGCTAAACGCAAGGCGCTAGCGGCAAATAATATTAGCGGCAAAACCAAAGCCGCAGGGATCCAGCAAAACAATTGGACGTTTCTCGGCCCCGGAAATGTCGGGGGCCGTATTCGCGCAATCGTGTTTGATCCCCGCGACAGTAATCGGTTTTTTATTGGTGCCGCGAGCGGCGGAATCTGGCTGACCAACAATGCCGGACAAACCATCACCCCGGTTGCAGACTTCAGCGGCAATCTGACGATTGGCAGCATGGCGATTGATACGGTCAACCCAAACAATGTCTATGCTGGAACCGGAGAGTTTGGTACCGGCCTTGATGGGGCGGGCGTTTTTAAAAGTACCAACGGCGGCATCACATGGAATTTACTGCCGTCCACGTCAACAGATACAAACATCAATGCAAGCGGAGGCGACTGGTCGCGCACCTATCGGCTTGCTGTACATGCGACTGACCCAAATATTGTGCTGGCCGGGAACGTTGGCGGAATCTATCGCTCAACAAATGGCGGGGTGTCATGGACCCGTGTCAAGACCACACTCACCCGCGACATTCGGTTCGACCCGAATAACGCGGATCGGGTTGTTGCATCTGGCAATGGTGGCTTCGCATATTTTTCGACGGATGCGGGACAATCTTGGACGGATGCGCCAAAGTTTTTTACCAATCAATTGCGCGGAAGTAGTACAACCGCACGTTCCGAATTGGCCTGGGCACCGGCAACGCCGGGCTTGATTTTTGCATCAGTCGATAATTCAGACCAAACGACCGGGGCACTTGGCGAAATATACAAGTCCGAAGACGGCGGCCAAACGTGGGCATTTGTATCGTCGCCAAAACACGTCAGCAATCAAGGCTGGTACAACAACACTATTTGGGTGGATCCGACCAATTCGGCCAATATTGTAATCGGCGGCATTGACCTTCATCGCTCAACCGATGGTGGAACAACATTTACCCGCATCAGCACCTGGCAAGCGGCCGGGCCGGGTTTGCCGCAGCCGCACGCGGATCATCATCAGATTGTGTCCCCGCCAAATTTCAGCGGTGCCAACCCAGTGGTATACATCGGCAATGATGGCGGCTTGGTGCGGTCTACAAATATTTTTTCAGCGGCATCTAACGGCACATCTACCTGGCAAAATTTAAACAACGAATTGGGTATCACCCAATTTTATGGTGGTGCAGGATCACTGGCCGCAGGAGGAAAAATCATTGGCGGCACCCAGGACAATGGCGACCTGCGATTTTCAACTGGAACCACGTGGACACGTGTTGGTAGTGGCGATGGCGGATACGCTGCCGTTGATCCGGTCAGCGATTCTATAACCTATGGTGAATATATTTATGCGTCTATCCGACGCTATGACGGCACGGCACAGCGCACAATCTGCAACGGCATCACCGAAGCCAAGAAAGACGAAAGCAACATTACCTATTGCGGGCCGAGCGCCACCGAGCAAACCAATTTTATTTCGCCGTTCATTCTAGACCCCAATGCTCGCGATCGCATGCTCGTTGGTGCCAATTCACTTTGGGTAAGCAACGATGTTCGAACAGTACAAACCCCCTTATGGCGCGCGATCAAGCCGCCGGTAACCAACGCCAATACCAGGTACTACATCAACGCCATCGCTGTGCAAGGCGGGAATTCAGATGTGACCTGGGTGGGTCACAACGCGTCAAGCTCAAGCGGTGTTCCGACGCACATCTTCAAGACAGTGAACGGCCTTTCTGCCACACCAGTATGGACAAATATGGCGCAAGTCGGGATGCCAACTTCACAAATCAATCGAATAACTGTTGATCCAGGCAACCCTGATCGCGTGTGGGTGGCGTATGCAGGGTTTTCCAGTAACCGGCTTTGGGTGACTGAGAATGGGGGCACGACATGGCGCAGTATTTCTGCTGGGTTGCCAGCTGTTACGTTGCACGACATCAAGCGCAGCCCTACACAAAGCAACTGGCTTTACGTGGCAGCGGCAAATGGTGTCTACACTTCACAGGACAGCGGGTTGACATGGACCTCGACCAACGATGGGCCGAATAGTGTCCGTGTTACCGAACTCTTTTGGTACGACTACTTCACACTGATTGCCGTGACATACGGCCGCGGTATGTTCAAGGTGTCGCTGCCCGACACGGGTCTGGTGTCTTTCCAGCCAACAACATATAACGTTTCCGAAGGCGCCGGCACGGTGACCCTGACGGTCAATCGTATTGGCAGCATCGCAAGCGCCGCGAGTGTGAATTTCACAACGCAAAGCGGAACCGCAACATCTGGTGCCGACTTCACCGCGACCAGCGGCACCCTTAGCTGGCCGGCGGGTGATGGGTCAACGCGCATCATCAGTGTACCGATCACTGACGATGCACTGGTCGAATCGACCGAGGCGTTCAGTGTGTTGCTCAGTAATCCGACCGGCACCTCAATCATCTCCGGCACGGCGACCGTGAACATTACAGACAACGAACCAGTGCTGTCATTCCAACCAGCCACGTATACAGTTACTGAAGGTGCGGGCACCGTGGCCGTAACGGTCAATCGTATTGGTAGCATCGCTAGTACGGCGAGTGTAAGTTATTCGACGCAAAGTGGAACTGCAACATCCGGCAATGATTTCACAGCGGCGAGCGGAACCCTCAACTGGCCTGCGGGCGACGGGTCAACCAGAACCATCACTGTCCCGATCATCGATGATGCGCTTGTCGAATCAACCGAGGCATTCACCATCGTGCTCAGCAATCCGACCGGCGCTACCATTGGCGCGGGAACAGCGACCGTGAACATTACAGACAATGACGATGTGTTTCCACCAAACTGTGTATTGCCTACCGTCGGCTGGTCGATTCCTGTCGGAGCGACTGCCGGTTGGCAGGTGGCAACTGATAGCGCATCTGTGGGCGGTTGCAGTTTAAAAAATCTGCCCATCGGCGACAACGCCAAGGCGCAAATTGCCTACACCGGCACGTTTGTTGCCGGCAACGTGACGTTTGACCGGCGTGTGTCGAGCGAATCGACCTATGACTGTTTGCAATTTCTGATTGATGGTATTGCGCAAAACATCGGCAGTAATTGCAGTGGTGCGAGTCTGGTTGGCGCATCCGGTGAAGTGCCCTGGAGTGGCGTCAGTGTGCCGATCACGGCCGGCACCCACACGTTGACCTGGTCGTATGTCAAGGATGCCAACACAATCGAAGGCAGTGATGCGGCGTGGATCGACAAACTGGTGCTGCCACAGACGTCAACGGCACCGGTCACATTGACCATCACAAAGAGCGGCAACGGGCTGGGGACGGTGTCCTCGTCACCCGCCGGCATCAGCTGTGGCGTAACCTGTAACGCAGCGTTCACGTCCGCCTCGGTGGTCACATTTTCGGCGACACCAACCGCCGGCAGTTATTTTTCCGGCTGGACCGGTTGCACGGTTGTGGTTGGCACCACCTGTCAGGTCACCGTCGGCAGCACCGCCACCGTCACCGCCACCTTTGTGCTGATACCAACCACGCCACCGTTGGCAAAACGCGGTGGCATTGATCTGGATGGCAACGGTTCCAGCGCATTGATCGTCCGCAGCACCGCCAATAATCAGTTGCGGGCGGGACGACTGGTCAATGGCCAATTGCAGTGGACAACCATGGCCGATCCGGGCAGCGACTATCGTGTGCTTGGTGCGGTTGATTTTGCGGGGAACGGAAAATCCGATCTTGCGATGCTGATTGAAAACCCCGCACTTTTGAACGCAAATGGTCAGGGTCCCGTCCAGTTCTGGCGCGACTTCACCGACACCAGCCACGTATTTTTACGCGACGTCAAACCCGCTTGGGACGTGCAGGTGGTCGGCGATCTGGACGGCGACGGGTTTGGTGATTTGGTTTGGCGATTCCGCGGCATGAGCCCGAATATCGATGATCAGGGTGTCTCGTATATCTGGTTCACCAACGGCAGCAGTTTCGCGCAATTGCGTAAACGCGGCGGTGCACCGCTGACCTGGACTCTACTGGGTGCGGCCGACTTGAATTTTGACGGTGCGGCGGACATGATCTATGTGAGCCCGGAAAATGCGATGCGGGTGCTGATGTCGACGGCGGCCAGAACCTGTGCGAATTTAGCCGGCGGCAGCATCCCGGCAGGCTTCACGGCGCTAAAGCTGGCGGATTTTTCCGGCAACAGGCGTGGTGATGTGCTCATTCGTAATGCCATCACCGGCGAAGTTCGGTTGATATCGATGAACGCCACCGGCCTCGCGCTGCCGCCATACACGGGTGACCCGGACAACCAGAATGCATCGTGCACCAGCAGCACCTTGTCGTTACTACAAACCACATACAACATCGCCAGCGCCGACGCGAGCTGGACGTTTTATGCCAGCGGCGACTTTAACGGCGACGGCATTTTTGACGTGATTTGGAAACGACCGGACAAT
>JANPNU010000593.1:0-6837 GCA_031427615.1 Burkholderiales bacterium | reverse complement strand
GTGAATCAACCTTTGCGGCAATTCACATTTTTAGAACTCGTAACGGACCGTCACTTGTGCCGCCCACTGCGACTCACCTCGGGCCTGGCGGGTTACAAAGTCACGGGCAACTTGCGACACGCTATAAATATAACGACCCTGAGCGTCCAGACCGGCGTAATTTACGAAACTACGGGCCGTACCGCCGCCTGCGGAGAACGCAATTTCATCAATACGGCCCCATTTCTTGTTGAGCAGATTGGCGACGTTAAAGAGATCAAGTGTAATCACCGCTTTATGCTCTTTGACAAAGCCTGGCAACTCCTGGCTCATACGCATATCGAGGCTGTTGGTCCATGGCGAGAAGCTGTTGTTACGGCTCACCACCCCACCCCGTGCGTCCAAACCTTTATTGGCACTCACAATCGCCCAGAATGCATCTTCATTGGCGCGATTGGTTGCGGTGTCACCGAGGAACACAACATCACCCGAGCCCGGTGCTTTCGGGATATACATCAGGTCATTGCCAGTCGTGCCGTCACCGTTCAAGTCATTGGTGTAAGTCCAGCTATATGGCTTACCTTTACGACCTTCGGCAAAAAAGCCCACCGTGGTTTTGTACTTGCCGAAAAACGCACGCTGCCAGGTTGCGGAGGCATTGAGCCGATCACGATTCACGTACGGCGAACGCGCTGCGACTTCTTCATTTGGGTTAAAAATCGAGCGCGACTGGAAGTTCGAAAACGAAACGGATGAAGTCAGCGGGCTGACTTCGGTTGCGTCGGTGTATGTGTACGCCAATGACCAGGCAAAACCACCTAGCATTGGCCGGCTAAGCGCCAAGGTCGCTTGATTGCCATCGCCTTTTTTGGATTTGGTGGCGAGCATCACGTTGGCGTAGTTCGGATTGTTCAAGGCGCGTGAGCGCTGATCCGGACAGGCGGCACCACCCACTGTCGTACCGCCCGAGGTCCAGCAGGCCCCGCTATAGCTTGATGCCGTATAGAACAATTGACGACCGTCGGTTCCGGTACGGGTTGGTGCACCCAGGTTGAGGTGTTGGTAATAAATACCGGACTCAACTTTGGTATAGATGTATTCGGCACTGGCAACCAAACCAAACCAAGGCAACTGGTGTTCAAACGCAAGGTTCGACTTCCAGACCGCCGGTTGACCCAATCCATTTTGAATGTAGTCGACGTTGGCAGCAGGCGAGGAGCCAACAGGAACCGCCTGGGTTGCCGGATTAATACTAAACAATCCACCGGTTGACGGACAGGCCGCGTAGGAATTTCCAGATATGGATCCGCAACCAACAAAGCGCATTGCCGCGCCGGTATTAGAGTATGGATTCGATAACCAGACGTTGGCTGCGGCACCTTGGAACAGACCAAATCCACCACGAAGTTGCATCGGACGGGCGGAGTCAAAGGTGTAATTAAAACCAACGCGTGGCTGGAACAAATCTTGACCGTCGATCGTAACAGTATTGTTTAAACCAAATCCACCGGACTGGCGGGTCGTACCCGAACCAGCAACCAACGGCGCAGCAGCCGCTGCGTTATACAGCGGACGATCATTGCTCTTTGGCACGTCAATACGCACACCCGCCATGATGGTCAGATTCTTGTTGACTGTCCAAGTGTCTTGAATAAAACCACCCAGGTTTTGAAGTTTCCAAACCGCTACGCCATCGTTCAGGCTGCCGCCAGCGACCGGCACTTGAGCCTGATACGCCAATGGGCGACCGATACGGTAGTTTTCCAGAACCGCCGCTTCGACCTGCGCCGCCGTTGCGGTTGCACAGGTGATCGCACCAAACGAATAGGTATACGTTGCGCTGCTATTCACACATTGGAAAACGTACTGGCCGTTGGTATCCTGCAAAAACGCGTTATAGGTCTTGTTCTCGCTAAAGTCGCCACCAAATTTGATTTCGTGTGATTTTAGGAACCAAGTAGCACCAAAGTAGGAATCAAACGTTTCAGTCTTGAGGACATTAAAGTGCCGACTGCGTTCTGTACCGGAAATCAGACTTCTGGTTCCAGTTAATACCGAGGTCGGCGTTCCCGGCGGCAAAGCGCCGGTGAAATTCAGCGTCATCATCGGCAGACGTGAATTATTGGCTGGCACGCTATCGTAATCGCGCTTCGAAACTTTCAACTCCGTTGAGAAATTTGGCGTCCAGTCGGCAAACCACTGGCCAACCAACATTTCAATTTCCTTTTTCTGTGCCCACCAATGCGAACTCAGCGAAATCGCACGGGTGCCCTGACCGGCGAAGGTTGGTTCACTTTGCTCGGTCTTGTTGTATCGAACGTTGGCACGGTGACTGTCATTTATATTCCAGTCGAGCTTGATCAACGCATCTTTCACACGCAGGGTTGTGCCGGGCGGCACGGCCTCAGAGCCAAGGTTGGCACCGTAGGTCGTGCTGGCAATCGACTGTGCGCCAGCAATGGCAGAGGTGGTAATACCAACTTGGGTTCCCGCTGCACTACCGATTGGACCAACATCATTCGCGAGGCGGCTGCTCTGGAAGTCCTCAAAACTGGCAAAAAAGAATAACTTATCCTTGATCAACGGACCGCCAATTGTCACGCCTTTGGTGACCTCGTCAAATTTTGGGGGCGTGAAATAGGTATTGTTACTGCGGTTATATCGATCACCGGCTAGGCGATCATCACGGCTGACGTAATAAATCGATCCCTTGATATCATTGGTACCCGATTTGGTTACCGCATTGATATTGGCACCGGTATAACCTTTTTGGGTGACGTCGTAATTTGAAATGTTGACCTGAACCGATTGAATCGCATCAATGGAAATCGGCTGTTTGGCAGTTGGCAAATTGTTTGCCTCAAGGCCAAAGCTATCGTTAATGGTCACACCGTCAATCGTGACGGAATTGAAACGGGTGTTCTGTCCACCAGCGGAAATTTCGCCGCGATCCTTGTCGGTCTGTGAAAGACGCGGGTCGGTTCGTGCGTAATCCTGCAAGTTGCGGTTAATCGAACCGAGCGACTCGAGTTGTGCGCGGCCAATATTGGTACCGGCACCCATGGCGTTTTTACTAAACGCGTCGGAAATTGCACTCGCAGAAACTTGGATCATCTCAACCGTCGCACCAAGCTTGGCGTCCAACGTTGCCGTCTCGGCAAGCACCAGATACACATTCTCGCGTTTCTCGGTCACACCATCTTTGGTGATCGAAACAGTATAGGGGCCGCCGACACGCAATCCACGCGCGGAATATCGACCATCCGCATCAGTCAATGCATTGGTTATCGAACCGGACTCAACGTGCACGATACGCACTTGGGCGCCGGCAATCGATTTGCCGTCAACTGCGGTAATTTTTCCGGCGAGGGCCGATGTGGTGTTTTGCGCGTGTACTTGTAAAGTGCCAACGGCGAGGGCGACACAAACAGCGATTTGGCTTAATCGCATCAGGTTTCGATTTTTCATGGGTAATAACCTCAAGGAAGTCAGTAAGTGAACGATGGGAAAGCTTAAAATATTACGACCAAAAACAAAATGACTAAAAACGAGTTCGGCGCGGGAAATTTGACGGGAACATTTGCAGCAATCAATTGGAAAAAAATGCCGTATGAAACGACCCCTCCAAATGCAGACTGCTCGTGAAATCCCCATGTCAACACCACGTGGAATTTAAGGATTAATTATGACGGATTCTATGGTGTATTCGCCACAGTGGCGGAACCGCTGCGCAACAAAGACAGCCGATAGGGGCTTTTTAATTTATTTAAAACAACAAGTTACCGCAGCATCTTTACAAATCGCATCGACAAACTGCGCAAATCAGGAGCAAATTCGACCGAATTGTGTTGCAATCGCACAACAAATCGCCATGCATTAATTCACCCGGATTATCCGCAATCCAGTCGGCGGCGGCGTATATGGCCCTTTATCGGATGTCGAAGTCAGGTAGCTGACCAGCGCCTCGACATCAAGCACACTCACTTGGCGGTCGGTCCCGTCGCGAAATTCCGACATCCCCTCGCTGCCCCCCGCTAAAAAACTATTGGCAGAAACACGATATTGCAGATTTGGTTTGATGACCACCCCGTTGAGCTTCATCGACTCTGCGATCACACGTTCGCCGCACGGCTTGGCCGCGTCCCAAGCGTAACGGAAGCCTTTGGACACCCCCATCATTCGAACCCGTTCGCCAATTGTTGCGCCAAACTGCTGTTCGAGCAACTTTTTGATTTGTGCGCCTGTCAGGTTCATGACGATCAGGTCGTTTTGAAATGGCTGCGTTTTGAACAGTGCGCCATATGAGACGCCTCCGTCCGTATCGGGAATGATTGGTGCGCGCAGACTACCGGGATTGTTGAACGCAATCACCGCCCCGCCTTTATCGGGGCTCGCGGTGCCATACAAATGCGCGTCTGCGATCAAATTACCGAGTGTTGACTCGCCAGCTGTATTGGTAACAGGTGTCATTTCCTGACGAAACTTGGCAACCACCCGATTCTCCAGCGGCCCCGACAATTTGGCATATTTTTCAACTAGGGCAGTCAACGCCGAATCCTTGGGTCCATCTGGTTTCACAACCAAATTTCGTGCCGATTTCGCAATGATCTTTTTTGTCGTCCGATCAAGCGTCAGATCAATCTCTGTCACCAGCGTGCCGTAACTTCCAGCGCTGGTAACCAATTTTCCGGCGACGTCACAAACATAAAAACGGTGCGTGTGTCCGGTCACCACTACGCTGACGGAAGCGTCGAGTCGTTCGGCAATATCCTTACCCTTGCCACTAAAATCCACGCATTCATTTATTCCCCCAGATTGCACTCCGCCCTCGTGAATCAAAACAACCACCGCCTCAACTCCTCGCGCCTTTAATTCCGGAATAAGGCTGTTCACCGTTGCCACTTCGTCGTTAAACGTTAATCCGGCCGTGCCGCCCGGGCGGACAATAAGTGGCGTTCCGCGCAATGTCATGCCAATCACCGCGACTTTGACCCCGTCAAATTCTTTGATGCCGAAGGGTGGAAACAATGTTTTTTGCGTTGCATCTTCAAAAACGTTGGCGGACAAAAAAGGAAACGAGGCCCCCTTGTAGGGGGGGCGGCCCTGACAGTCTGGCAAATTTGTCTTTGAATCGTGTGCACAGCCACCCCGCTGCAAGCGCTTCAGGTGCGCGACGCCATAATCAAACTCGTGGTTGCCAACCGCATGAAAATCAACCCCGACCAGATTCATTGCCTCAATGGTGGGCTCATCTTTAAATAGTGCCGACAATAATGGTGTCGCCCCGACCATGTCACCTGCGGTCACCACCATATTATTTGGATTTTTTGCCTTCAGTGATTGGACAACGGCAGAAAATTCTTCAATCCCCCCGGCCGGCTCAAACCGGATCCCCGTGGCCTGACTGGTGTCAGCCACCGGCACCCGCAAATTCGGGATTTTCAAATTGCCATGAAAATCATTAAAAGCAATGATTTTTACGGCAACCGTTGAAACTTGCGGCGAAACAACCGGCGCAGATGGAAGCTGCGCACATCCAGCAAGGAATATAACGGTGGCAGAAAAACAACTGGCAGGGCGGCACAGCTTTAACATATTGAAAACCTTCAATTTACTTTTGACGAAATGACGCCGATTTTACGCCAATGGTTAATATTGGCGTGCACCGAGTATTATTTCGCTTGTATTAATTAGGTCGTTTGTTCAGTCCTCACCAGAATTCCGCCGAATCTTACCAGCCTCCCCTATTGAGAGTACGCCGCCATGATGCTAGTCTTGCAAAGCCTGCTGGGATTTTTTGTTTTGTATGCATTTGCTTGGGCTCTGTCCGAAAAGCGTAACGTCATTCAATGGCGGACAGTTGTTGGTGCCATTATTTTGCAAATCATCATGTTTGTACTGATGTTCAAATTTCCGTATTTCCGTGATGTTGCCGGCTTGCTAAATAGTGCGTTAAACGGAATCGCCGACGCCACCCGCCAGGGAACCATGTTTGTGTTTGGTTTTCTTGGCGGCGCGGATGCCCCGTATCTACTGAAGGACGGTGAGCGCGCGCCGTTCATTTTTGCCACACAAGCCCTGCCCCTAGTGATTGTGGTGTCGGCATTGTCATCGGTACTGTTTTATTGGAAGATACTGCCGCTGGTAGTCAATGCGTTTTCGTGGGTGTTGAAAAAAACGCTCGGTGTCGGTGGTGCCGTCGGCGTTTCTACTGCAGCCAATATTTTCCTGGGCACGGTGGAGGCACCGTTGGTGATCAAGCCGTACATCGCCAAACTGACACGCGGCGAACTCTTTATCACCATGACCTGCGGAATGGCCGGCATTGCCGGCACCGTCATGGTTTTATACGGAGTCATTCTGAGACCGGTGGTACCTGAGGCGATTGGTCACATTCTGATTGTCTCGTTTATCAGCGGCCCGGCTGCCATCGCCTTTTCAGCGTTAATGGTGCCGCATGAGGGCGCGGTCACCGATGGCATGATCAGCAGTGGACAGCCCGTGGCCAGCACCATGGATGCAGTCACCCAGGGCGCGGTCGAGGGCGTCTCGATCTACATCAACATTGTTGCCATGTTGCTGGTTTTAACCGCACTTATTGCGCTGTTAAATTCCCTGTTCGGCTTTTTTCCGCATATCGGTGGCAAGGCAATCACCCTCCAGGGCATTTTTGGCTGGGTGATGTCACCGGTGGTTTGGCTGACTGGCATCCCGTGGGCCGAAGCACAAACCGCCGGTGCATTGATGGGCACCAAAACTGTACTTAATGAATTTATCGCCTATCTTGACCTGGCCAAAATGGCCCCGGAAATGTTGTCAGAGCGCAGCCGCGTCATGATGATTTATTCCCTGTGTGGC
>JANPNU010000592.1:0-2865 GCA_031427615.1 Burkholderiales bacterium | reverse complement strand
CTTAAGAAAAATTTACGCCCACCATAGCCATTAGTCGACTTGTTTCATCCGGGTGCCGCAACGGTGCCTTGTAATGCGACTTGGCAATTGATAACACGGGTCACATGATCACCTGTCGAGACGGCGTTGGACTTTTGGGATCACGTTAACCTGCATATTTCACGGGTCGGCTCCGCTTTGCTTAGCGCCTTGCCCGTGAAATTTCAGCGCACTTTGCATGTCCAATTTGGTTTTCGTTGAACATGGGCCTTTGCGCTCGATAGCAGGCCGCTGAACATGCGCTTTTCCGTTCTCTTCCCGTAGCATAGCCAGCTATGCCGTTGTCAGTCGAACGAAAAATCACACGCCCATCGACCCACTCGCGAACGCAACCCCGTGAAATATGCAGGTTAAATCTGGCAGGTTGATCTGTGACCGCATTCGGGTCATCGCGCATGTTATGCCGACGCCGGTTTCCCGGCCGATTCGCGTATTTGTTTACTCCTTTGTTGCACCATTTAATCAGCTGCACATGGTCCAACCAATCGGTTAGTTGGCCACCAAAGCCTGCCTATTGTTCTGGCGTTTGATATTTATCAACAGACCAGTTTGTTGAGTCCCTAAGATGACTGCATCGGAATCAAATCTGTTGCCTTGGGGACATCACATGCAAAAACAAGGAAAGGCTATCTCGGTTTTAGTTGTCAGCACTTTGGCTTTTACGGTGTGTTTTATGGTCTGGATGATGTTTGCTGTGATTGGCATCCCGATCAAGAAAATACTAAATCTGAATGAGACTCAGTTTGGCCTGCTGGTGGCCACTCCGGTGCTGACCGGCTCATTGATCCGATTGCCGATTGGCATGTGGACCGACAAGTTTGGTGGTCGCATTGTTTTTTTCCTGCTGATGCTGTCAACGGTCGTGCCGATATATCTGATGGGCTATGCCACCCAGTTCTGGCATTTTTTGGTAATTGGATTGTTTGTCGGGCTGGCCGGTGGCTCATTTGCAGTTGGCATTTCCTATGTGGCGCGCTGGTTCCCGCGCCATCAACAGGGTTTTGCAATGGGCATTTTTGGCGCGGGCAACGCAGGTGCGGCTGTGACCAAATTTGTTGCGCCGAGTCTGGTGGTCGCGTTTGGCTGGGCCATGGTTCCGCAGGTGTTTGCGCTGGTCATGCTGATTGCGGCGTTGTTGTTCTGGTTTCTTTCCTACAGTGATCCAGAGCACCGCGTCCATGAAAGTGTCACGTGGCGCGAGCAATTGCTGGTGCTCAAAGATCCGCAAGTCTGGAAGTACTGCCAATATTATTCGATTGTGTTTGGCGGCTATGTGGCACTCGCGCTGTGGATGACCAAGTACTACGTGAGTGAATACGGATTCGATCTGCAACTTGCAGCGTTGTTGGCCGCTGCATTTTCATTACCCGGCGGTGTGTTGCGCGCGCTCGGTGGTTGGCTCTCTGACAAACACGGCGCGCACAAAGTGACATGGTGGGTGATGTGGGTGATGTGGGTATGTTTTTTTATCCTGTCCTATCCACAGACCGAATTCACGATTAAGACGGTCACCGGGCCCCAGACGTTCACCATCGGCTTGAACCCCTGGGTATTTACCATCCTGTTGTTTATTGTTGGTATCGCATCGGCCTTTGGCAAGGCATCGGTATTCAAGTACATCGCCGATGAATATCCAAAAAATATTGGCGTGGTGTCCGGCGTTGTTGGTCTTGTTGGCGGACTGGCGGGTTTTTTGCTGCCCATCATGTTTGGACTGTTGGTTGATCTGACTGGCATCCGTTCCTCGGCCTTTATGTTGCTTTATGGGGTGGTGTGGGTATCACTGATCTGGATGTACTGGACCGAGGTGCGCCGCAGAGAGCTGATGGGCAAAAACGCCATCCCATTCAGTCTCAACACTTGATGTTTATTTTTGAAAGCAGATCATGACCAACCAAAAACAATTCGCACCCGACATCAGCGACTGGCGTCCGGAAGACCCTGCGTTTTGGGAAAACACTGGCAAGCGTATTGCCTACCGCAACCTGTGGATATCCATTCCTAATCTGCTTTGTGCGTTTGCCGTTTGGTTGATGTGGGGAATCATCACCGTGCAAATGCTCAATCTGGGCTTTCCGTTCAAGCCTGCCGAGCTGTTTACACTCACGGCGATTGCCGGTTTGATGGGGGCTACACTGCGCATTCCCGCGTCGTTTTTTATTCGACTGTCCGGTGGACGCAACACGGTTTTTCTGACGAGTTTGATGCTGATCGTGCCAGCGGTATGGACCGGCATTGCCTTACAGGATAAAAACACGCCGCTGTGGGTGTTTCAGGCGTGTGCGTTTTTATCTGGCATCGGCGGCGGGAATTTCTCGGCATCGATGAGCAATATCAATACTTTTTTCCCTAAGAAGCAGCAAGGGCTGGCATTGGGACTGAACGCCGGTCTGGGTAATTTTGGTGTGACCACCATGCAGGTATTGATCCCGTTGGTGATGACAGTGGGCCTGTTCGGCGCAATGGCTGGCGGCTCGATGGTGCTGAGCAAAGACTCGGGCTGGATATTTGGCAAGATTGTCGCAGGTACCCCAACGTGGATTCAGAACGCCGGATTTATCTGGGCGGCCGTTCTGGTGCCATTGGTTATTGCGGCGTGGTTTGGCATGAATAACCTGCTGACGGTTACGCCCAATCACGGCGGCACACTGGCCGCATTTGGCAAGATTCTCTACCTCTACGGTTTGGCATTCGCTGTTGGTGCACTTGGCTTGTATTTGTATCTACCGGCACCGACCGGATTGGGGCTGCTCAATATGTGGATTGCAATGCCGCTTATCATTGTGAGCACTTTGCTTGTAATGAAACTGGCCGCCTTTGGCACCA
>JANPNU010000591.1:0-2743 GCA_031427615.1 Burkholderiales bacterium | reverse complement strand
CGGTTTTTTTGCCGCCTGTGCGTATGTCAATGTGAAAAAATTGGGCGCAGTGGGTGAGCCGGAATGGCGGGTGGTGTTTTATTTTGGTGTCGCCGGTCTGATCGGTTCGGCGGTGGTGCAATGGCTGTGGCAGGGGACCTTTCACCCGGTGACCTCCGCTACGTTATGGCCGTTGCTGGCAATGGGTCTGGCCGCGACCGTGGCCCAGCTGGCGATGACGCGTGCGTATCACAGCGGCAACACCTTGGTGGTGGGCGCGTTTGCTTATTCGACGGTGATTTTTGCGGCGTTGTTTGGCTGGATTTTTTTCGACGAAACGTTGCCTGTGATTGCGTGGGTCGGCATGGCCATCATTGTTGCCAGCGGCATTTTGGCTAAACTGGCAAGTGAACACAAACATGAAAAACGTCCAACCCTGCCCGCCGAAAAAGATTGACGTTTTTATGCGCATCCAACTCACCCATTCACCCGCGCGGTCAACCTGCGCTGACAACCAAGAAACCAACACTTATGCTGATCAATACACCTACCCTTGCGCAACATCTTGACGACCCATCGTGGGTGGTGTTTGATTGTCGCCACGATTTGATGGACCTGGCCAAGGGCGAACGGCTCTATCGCGAGGGCCACATTCCCGGCGCGCATTTTGCCAATCTCGATGTTGATTTGTCCGGCGAAAAAAACGGCCACAATGGCCGTCATCCGTTGCCGTCAGCGGTCGCCTTCATTGCTTTTCTCGCCCGCCACGGTGTTGATCAACATTCGACCATTGTTGCCTACGACGACGTTGGTGGTCAGTTTGCCTCACGCCTGTGGTGGTTGTGTCGCTGGGTCGGCTTGGACCGTGCCGCCTTGCTCGATGGCGGGATCACCCAATGGGTTGCGGACCAACGCGCGTTTTCCAATGTTGTGCCGCGCCCGAGAGTGGCCGCGCTGACCGGTCGGGCCAATCCCCTGATGGTCATTTCGGCCGAAGCGTTATTGCCACGCCTTGCCAGTCCCGAAAATGACCACGGCTGTGTGCTGATCGACGCCCGTCCGGCAGAACGTTATCGTGGCGAGGTCGAGCCGATTGACCCGGTTGCCGGCCATATCCCCGGTGCCCTGAATCGTTTTTACAAAGAAAATCTCAATGCCGATTTGACGTTTAAGCGCAAAGACGATTTGCGGCAATCATTTGATGCCATCCTCGGTGGCCGTGCTGCCACCGAAGTTGTTCATCAATGCGGCTCTGGCGTGACGGCCTGCGCAAATATTTTTGCCATGGAGTACGCTGGTTTGCCGCATTCCACGCTGTACGCGGGGTCGTGGTCGGAATGGATTGCGGATCCGGCACGGCCGATCAAATTGGGGGCAATGCCATGACAGTCATAGGTCGAAACACCGGCACGGTTGGTGCGGGGATCGCGGCATGGCTGATATATGGCGTGGCGTCCGCCCAGGTTATGGCGCCACCACCTGCACTGGTTATCGATGGTATTTCGCCGATTGAAATTGCACTCGTAAAAGAAGTCGAGGCCTACACGACGTTTCGTCCTTCGAGTCTCGTCGGCTGGCATCCGGCGAGTGCCGCGCTGTTGATTCGGACTCGTCATGGTGATACCCAGCAATTGCATCTGGTTGCCCGAGCCGGTGAGCCAGCGCAGCCGCTGACCGAATTTGCCGACGCGGTGGGCGGCGCGTCGTTCCAGCCAAAAACCGGCAGTTATGTTGTGTTTGAACGTGGCAGTGGTGGCAACGAGGTATTCCGGTTGTTCAGAATGGATTTGCCGGGCAGGGTGATTACGCCGATTTCACCGGAAAACGAACGCGCCAGCACCCCATCATGGAATCGCAACGGTAGTCGCATTGTGTTTACCACCGCGAGTATCGATCGCTTTAATCGCGGTGAAGGTGCCGCAAGAACCGCAACCACCAAGGTGTGGATTGGCGACCCGCTAAAACCGGCCGAAGCAAAACTGGTCACCACGTTTGCCTCCGGTGGCTGGTCGAATTTTCGTTTCTCGCCCGATGAAAAATCGCTGTTGATGCAAGAAACGATTTCCGCCAATGAGTCACATTTGTGGGTGATGGATATTGCATCGGCCAGAAAAACCCGCGTCACTCCAACCAGCAAAGACGCAGGGGAAACCGTATCGTACCGCGCCGCGCGATACACCAGGGATGGCAAGGCGTTGTATGCGACCTCGGATCGTGGCAGTGAGTTTCGGCAGTTGGTGCACATCGATTTCGCCACCGGGATCGAGACGGTGCTGACCGGACATTTAAAAGCCGACGTCGATGAATACGCGGTATCCAACGCGGCTAAGCGCATTGCATTTGTCACCAATGAGGATGGTGTGTCGGTGCTGCGTTTTCTGGATTTGAATAACAACAAAGAAGTGTTGCGCCCAGCCTTAATGCCGGGTGAAATCAGCAATTTACGTTGGCAAGGCGGTGGTGACGACAGCGACGCCAGTCTCACCGATGGCACAGGTGATCGCGCGAGTGATGCCGTGCTGGGGTTTACGATGTCGTCGGCAAAATCGCCCGGTGAAGTTTTTTCATATAACGTCAAGACCACCAAAATGACCCGCTGGACCAATGGCGCGGCGAGCGGCCTCAACGCACAGGAATTTGTCGAACCAAAATTGATTCGCTGGAACAGCTTCGACAAGCTTTCGATCAGCGGTTTTCTCTACCAGCCGGATGAAAAAAAACATCCCGGCAAACGCCCGGTCATCATCAATATCCATGGCGGCCC
>JANPNU010000590.1:0-2091 GCA_031427615.1 Burkholderiales bacterium | reverse complement strand
GCATGGAATTGATCATGACCCCGCAGGTGCTGATCAATATCCGCACCGATGCCAAATTTGACTTCGCCAATTCGGCGGCGGTGCAGTCGGTGGTGGCGGAAGCAGAAAAAAAACTGGCGGGCAGCGGGCGTGTGTTGCTGCGCGCCTCCGGCACCGAACCGCTCATTAGGGTGATGGTCGAAGGCGAGGATGGCGCGCTTGTCACAAAACTCGCGAAGTCGATCGCGGCAGTTGTTGAGGCCGAGTCAAAATTGTAAGACGCTAATATTGGCGTGCGTTTCGAGACGTTTTCGCCTGAAAATACGCGCCAATAAACGACTTTCAATTTGCGGCTCGCACTTGCAGGTCAATCAATGGTGCGTGGCGCAACGCCGTTGGCACGAAGCGCCTCGATGCGACGCAGAATCGGCATCAAGTCTGCAACAGTATCGATGACCACGTGTGCTCCGCCCTTCTGTGGGCAAACGAGTGTCTTGTCATGAATTTGTCAATATTATTCCCGAGAATTGATGATTTTGTGACACGTCATGCGCGCATATCTAACGGCCACGATTTTCACTGTCGTATTCTCTTTCAGCATTTCGGTAAATGCGCAGACGGCTGATGAGCCGTTATTGGGCCAGTCCCGCTATCTTGCTTTGTGTGCAACCTGTCACGGCGTGCCGCCAGACCACCGTGCTATGCAGGCAGCGAACAACCCTGATACGCTTTCACAGGCACTAAACAGTGTGAGCGGCATGGGTTTTTTGCGGGCATTGTTGAATCCGCAGGACCTTGTCAATATCGCCCGCTATCTCGGCGACGCCAGTCTCAGCCAGGTGACCACAGCCGTCGTCAAGCAGGGCACAGGCGCAGGCGTGGTGACGTCACAGCCGTCCGGAATTTCCTGCGGTGCCATTTGTGTGTGGAATTTTTCGCAGGGTGCTGAGGTCACACTGACCGCCGCCGCCGCGCGTGGCTCGACGTTTGTCGGTTGGTCCGGCGCTTGTCAAGGGCGGAGTGTCTGCCGCGTTCAAACTGGTACAACACAAACAGTCTTTGCGGAATTTTCACGCAATGGCCCAACCACCGACTACAGCGGGCTCTGGTGGGTCGATCCCGCCGAACCAGGCTGGGGAATTTCGATAAATCATCGTGCTGCATCCGGTCAACTTTTTAATGCCTTGCATGGTTACGATGAACAGGGCGAGCCGACTTGGTACGCGATGCCCGCGGGGGAATGGCGTGATGGATTTACGATCTTTCGCGGTGCCTTGTTTCGACCAACTGGCTCACCGCTTGATCAATATGCCGCCGACCAGTTCAACAATGGTGAATCAGTTGGCGAAGCAACGATTCGATTTCTGGCACCCGATCAGCTTGAGTTGAGTGTTCAGATTGCCGGCGCACGTGCCGTCAGTCAATTGTCAAAATTATTGATCGCCAGCGCGGGCGCACAGCCCGCGTTTGGCGTGGTCGAAACGTTTCGCCGAACCTGCCGGGTTTGTCGCGACAATCGGGCACCGGCTCCGCTGGCTGTCGGTGATCTATGGTGGGGCGGACCGCGCGAAAATGGATGGTTTGTCTCATTGGCTCAGCACGGGGCGAGCGCGGTTGGTATTTGGTATACGTTTGAACGATCAGGGCGGCCAACATGGTTCGTGATGTCGGGTGGTGGTTGGTTGGATTTACGCTATGCCGGCACGCTTTACCGGCTGAGTGGCGCAACTTGGGCACCTGGGCGATACGATGCTAGTCGCCTGATCACAACACCGATTGGCGAGTTGTTGTTGGAATTTGGTGGTGATTCGGCCGGGCAAATGAGTTACCGCTTTGATGGCGGCGCCTATCGGGGTGTCAGCCAAACAAAGATAGTCGTCCGGCAGCCGTTTTGATCAGAATGCAGCAAAAAAAACGGCGCTGGCACAGTGCCAGCGCCGTTTTTGATCGTTTTTCCTGCCTAAACGCCGATCACACCACCGTCGGTACGTGTGATGACAATTGTTGCGCTGCGTGGCCGCGATGTCCCACCATCTGGCCAGTTGCTACCATAGGTGCGCGTGGTGAAATTGGGCGCAGTAT
Organism: Burkholderiales bacterium; assembly: GCA_031427615.1. GTDB lineage: Bacteria > Pseudomonadota > Gammaproteobacteria > Burkholderiales > Usitatibacteraceae > UKL13-2. Next base: position 30 of record JANPNU010000590.1, on the reverse strand, counting down.
CTTCACCCGGATGTTGGATATTGACAAACA
>JANPNU010000589.1:0-4198 GCA_031427615.1 Burkholderiales bacterium | reverse complement strand
TCAATTGAGTGTCAACCCGAAGCGCGTCACTCGAATGAAAAGCGTTCTGACATATGGTGTACTTTCGGTCAGTGGGGCGTTCCGGTGGAAATCAAGCGCGACCGGCATCGAGATATGTGGCGGGCGATCAATCAGCAACTTATCCCGAAATATTCGATTGATCCACGCGCGCAAGGGTTCGGCATCTACCTCGTGCTCTGGTTCGGTGGCGGAAGCCAAATGCCCGCGCCGGAGAGTGGTCGCAAGCCTGCGACGGCAGCGCAACTATTGCAGCGATTGAAGGAGCAAGTGCCAGCAGAACAGGCAAGGCTCATTACAGTTCATGTGATCGACTGCTGTCACACACCATAATCCATGTAAATATGAAAACTCTAGCACTGGCGCGGCCTCTGGCGGCATTTGTGCCTGAAAGCCGCGCCCCTATTCGACTTTACCATCAACCCAACGCACCGGCATATTCGTCCAGTAGCGTTTATTGCTGGTGCGGTGTGAGGTCACGACCGGCGCCCCATTGGCATCGGCAGAAAATTTTATAGTGATGGCCCCTTCCCAATCGGTGCGCCGCACCGCAATGTTGCGTGCGGTGTAACGCAGCAGCACATCTTGATGCGGATGACGAAAACGATTGCGGTATCCAACCGGAATCAACGCCAGCTTCGGATTGACTGCTTCAATAAACGCGTCGGTTGAGGAGGTCTTGCTACCGTGATGCGGAACAATCAATACGTCGGCTTTGAGTTCGTCGCCAGCACGACCGATCAACTCGGCTTCGACCAATTTCTCCACATCCGCCGTCATCAAAACCGTTCCGCCCGGGGCGGTGATTTTAATGACGCAGCCGATATTATTGGATTTACGTGCTTCATCGTAGGCCGCCGTGGTCGGGTGCAGCACATCAAAATCCACGCCATCCCACCGCCATATGTCGCCGACTTCGCAGCGCATGGTTTCGGCAGCGTTTTTTAAGTATTCGCTGTTTGGATCCGCCGAGGTCATGACCCACTTGGGATTACGCGCATCAATAATTGAGCGGGCCCCGCCCGAGTGATCTTCATCGGCGTGGGTGATGACGAGTGCATCGAGGGAGCGAATGCCTTCGCCGCGTAAATACGGCACCACAATACGATTTCCCGAATCGGCATCCGGGTTCCATTTCGGACCGGTGTCATAGACCATGGTGTAGTTTGCCGTGCGTACCACTGTCGCCAAGCCCTGCCCGACATCGAGTAACGTGACCCACAATTCGCCGGGTTTGGGCGTGGTTGGCAATACCAAAAACATCGGCAACATTGCCACCAACCCGACCCATCGAAAGTGAATGCCGTGTGGCAATAACAACATCACCACACCCGCCATCGCCATGACCACCGTCCAGATTTGTGGCGCGTGAGATTGCCATACTGCATTGGGTAGCCTTGCCAGCCAATCGAGCAAGTCATAGGTCGCACTCATCACAAAATGCGCAAGGTGCAATAAAAAATCAAATGGCAGAGTCGCGCCAAGCAGGGTAATCGGCACCACCAACCAGCTCACGACCGGGATGGCGAATGCATTGGCGATGGGCGAAATCACCGACACCTCTTGAAACAGCGCCAGTGTCATCGGCAATAAACCAAGGGTCACTGCAAGCTGCGTTTTTGCCGCGGCCGACCATACATTCAATTTGCCGGGTCGATTGGTGGTGACATAAAAAATCATCGCCACCGCACCAAACGACAACCAAAATCCGGGCGCCAGCACACACCATGGGTCAAGCAGCACCACCGCAAACAACGCCACGGCAAGAATGCGCGAGCCCGATAAACCCCGACCGATGAATAGTGCAATTGCCACGGCCAACAGCATAAAAAATGTACGCTGGGTTGGCACAGAAAATCCGGCAATAAGCGAATAGACCAATGCTGTGATGGCACCCACCATCGCCGCGACCCGCTGCGCCGGAAGTCGTGCGGCCAGGCTCGGCAATCGCGCCCATACCATAAAGCCCAGCCAATACATCAATGCTGCCACCATGGTGATGTGTAATCCCGATATCGACATGAGATGACCGGTGCCACTGCGCCAAAATGTCTTCCATTGCGCGGCAGGAATCGCGTTTTGTTCACCAATGGCCAGTGCGACCAACACACCTGCATACGGCTGTTCACCGAGTGCTGCCAGCATACGATTGCGAATCGCCAATCGTATCTGGTTAATCGAAAACATCCAACCCGTTGCCGCGTCAGGCAATTTCTCATTCACACCCTTGACGCGAACATAGCCCGTGGCGCGAATATTGCGCTCTAAAGCCCACGCTTCAAAATCAAATCCATGTGGATTGGCGGAGCCGTGCGGTCGTCGCAGGCGCACCGTCATGCGCCATCGGTCACCCGGCGTCAGTGTCGGCGGCAAGGTCACTTCTTCCGTTTTGCGGTTGGTTTCGTTGTACCAGGTGAGCGAAATATTTTTTGGCACGGCGGCATTGGCCGTGATTATTTTTTCAACTGCAAGCTGAAATCGTGTGCCGCGTTCGGTAATCGTCGGCAGACTGTTAATGACCGCAATGATTTCAATGTCCTGGGCCTCCCAAACACGCGGCAATTCGTCGGCCAGTCGGTTTACGGCGCGGTGCTGCGCATAACCCAATCCCAATAACAGACCACCAGCCAACCAGAAAATCACAATGAGTGCAGACAACAACCGACCGCGGCCGACCTTGTCAGTCAGATTTTTTCCAGCCAGTGCCCCCATCACAAGCAATAACGCAGCCAAAGTCGGCCACCACGCTGGTGTCAGCGGCAGTTGTTCACGGGTTTGTAAATAGAGGGTGCCAAGAATCAGGCCGAGGACAAAGGCGCGCACGGAATATTATTTTCGAATGGAACCATTGATAAAGACAGCAGATCAAACTCTGGATCCAATGCAATTGCGCAAATCGACCGGCAAAAATATAAACCGGAAAATTCAATATGATGATTTGTCGAAACTAACGCTGCCACGCTGGTTTTGGCTGACACCATTCGCGCCGACCTATGCAATAGTGTGGGGATCGCCGGTCAGTGCAGGTTTTGCAACGGATCACGGGCGTTTTTTTTAATAAACTGTCAACCAGTCACTCAATATGCGAAATGATGCGTAATCAATGAAACGATATCTGCGGGACAAACTGCCCAAGCCTGACCTGATTCTGGCGAACAAATACATGACGTGGATGGCACCCTGGCTCAGTCATCCGCGTTTGTGGCATATGCATCGGCATAGCGTCTCATTGGGGGTGGCAATCGGCATCATCACCGGGCTGCTGCCGGGGCCGGTACAAATTTTGTTGGCGATACTGGTGGCGATCCCACTTCGTGCCAACGTGCTCGCCGCCGCGGCCGCGACCTTCTACACCAACCCGTTTACCTTTATTCCCCTGTATATGCTGGCCTATTCGATCGGCACCCTCGTCACCGGTGAACCGATGGCCAATCTGGTCCCACCCGATCTTGCCTTTTCCTGGATGGCACCATGGCAGGTTATTCCCAATATGTTTAGCTGGTTTGCCATGCTCGGCCATACATTGCTCATCGGCTTGGCCATCCAGGCAACGACCATGGCTATATTGGGTTATTTCGCGACCGGACTCGTGTGGCGGATCGTGGTGACACAAAAATGGCACCGCCGTCATAGATTGAAACGCTGGTAGGATTTCAACGCAACCGTCACGATGATCCTTGATCCACTTCTCACGCTTCTCACATTTCTAACATTTTTCATATGACCCCCGAATATTGGCAGGACGCCTGTTCTGAATTATCCAAACGCTGCAAGGTGATGAAAAAACTCATCAAGCAGTATCCGCAGGCCACGTTACGAACGCGTGGCAACGCTTTTTCCACGCTGACACGCGCCATTGTCGGCCAGCAAATATCCATCAAAGCTGCGCAATCCGTGTGGGATCGGGTGGTGAAAACAGCAGTGGAAATTTCCCCGCCGCGTATGTTGGAATTGTCTGTTGAGGAAATGCGCGCCTGTGGATTGTCGGGCAGCAAGGTGGAGTACATCAAAGACCTTGCGCGCCACTTTGATGAAAAACGGGTCAACCCGCGCCGTTGGCCACGCATGACGGACGACGCCATCATTGAAGATTTGGTGCGTATCAAAGGCATCGGCCGCTGGAGCGCGGAAATGTTTTTGATTTTTTATCTGATGCGGCCCAATGTGTTTCCGGTTGCCG
>JANPNU010000588.1:0-2488 GCA_031427615.1 Burkholderiales bacterium | reverse complement strand
CGTCATTGATAATCTCAATCGGATACCCCTTGGAACGCAACCAAGGGATTGCGAGGAATTCATTTACGAAGCCATGTATGGTTCCAATGAAATGCGGATAGGACAGCAGATGCTGGCCCTCTGCGGTACTGCCAAGGCGCTGTTCTATCTCACGGCGCGCCACATTTGTATGCGACAAAACACATAGACCGCGCCGTAAATTTGTCCATCGATTTGCAAGGATGGCCAATTTCGCGACAAGCAATGTCGTTTTGCCGCTGCCCGGACACGCTTCAACATCTAGCGTATTCAGCGACTTCAAAACAGCCAGCCGAGGATCCTTACCGTCAGGTCCGTCGAATGCCGTAACGGGAAGTGCAAGAACATGACAGGCCCAGCGGATTGTCGCTTCCTCAAACTCTGGAATTTTAAGAGCCGCGCAATCATTCATGCGCCTCAGCTCCATTCTGATTAGCCGCTCCGCTGCTTGCCCCCGAGTGGGGAGTTACGTATTCAATTGCTTTCACGAGATACTGCGGTAGGTGACCTCTGAGGGTTTCCACTGTGAGTTCACCATCCTTGACTCGCCGCTCAAGGCGCTCAGAAAGGTATTGAGCTGCAATTGTTTTGGAGGCGGTTTCTCCTATTGTGAACAATGCATAGACGTTCGATGCCAATTCCTCTTTCTGCGGATACTTGGCGATCAGTTCTTCAAAACTTGTCTTCGCCGTTTTTTCTACGGAGACCTTACACTCGGTGCCCGTATTGATGCGGTCATCTGCTTTGGCAAGCTGAGCCGCGATCCAAACATCCTCTGCCAGTCCCGAATATGCCAAATCGTATTCAAGTGTCCATTGATCTGAAACGAATGATTCGACTCGCTGTTCACTTGCCCTTTGACGAATTTGTTCGCGGCGGGCTGCTATCTCAGTTTCCGTGAAATCAGATACCGCACGCCATCCGCGCTTGCTTTTGTTGGGCCAAATTTCTCCTTCTTTAACCTTACCTACAATTACAGCTGCACACACCGGCATTACATCCATATCGGCAATGCAGGCGACCGGTACGCCTATAACACCGTCTTTGTTTGGCTCTTTGCGTAGAAAGATTCTTGCGAAACGCCGCAATCCCGTATGACCTACGTTCACGATTGATATGCCATGATCAGCAAAATTCCTACCAATCAGCTGTGCCAATGTCGGTACGAGAATGTTTTCACCGTCCCCTTCCACAATCACAACGCCGCGGGCGAAAAACAAATTTGATTTTGTGACGTCAAGGAAGCGTTCGAGAAACCGGTAGTCGGATATCTGGAGTCCAGTATTTCCTGCGTCGAGCGGAAACGCTTTGCCGCCCTGCATCATCACGAGGTTGTCGAGTTTGATCGCAGAGGCGAGATTGGGACTGTGGGTAGTGACAATGATCTGGATTTGCTGCCCATCGCGCCTCATAGTTCCTGCCTGATCTTGCAAGAACTGCATAAGACGGAGTTGTCGCTGCGGATGTAAATGCGCTTCCGGTTCCTCGACAAGCAGCAGCGGAAGCCCGTCTTCATCAGAACCGAGCAACAGCAATTCACAAGCCATGAAAAGCAGATTGTTCGAGCCTAAACCACGATTTGCAGGCGCATTTGCATGTTCTTCTTTTAGTTCGAGTTCTAGTTTTTCGAGGAGTTGTCGCAACCGGAAATCGTTGTCGCCCGCAGAACTCACCGAAATATGGCCTGTCAGGTCATCGCCACTAAACGAAAGCGGCTTCAGGTATTCCTTATTGAGGCGTTCGCGCGCTCTCTTTATCCCTTCACGGCTTTCCAAGAGAGCGCTAGCGTAGTCCCCTACGCCCAAAACGCTCAGATTAGCCGGATCGGGTGCCGGATTGGTTTGCGGATCATAGTCATCCCCGTTCTCCTTTATTTCCTTCGTGTGCTGGAGAATTTGCGACAGTCGCGATCCACGTCCGGCGGACATGGCGCGCTCGGCGTCGCGCAGGGGACGAAGATAAGTTGCGCGAAGCAGATTGCGGACTTCTGTATCCAGTGTCGGGCCATCACCTGTTTCACCCGACCTCACTTCCACGGAGACAAATCTACGTGAGCTACGCGCACTAGCAGTGTCTTTTCCGGCCCAATTGACATAAAGAACTGCTTCCAACCGACCTTCACGTTTCACGTAGGTCAGATATTCTGCAAATGCCCCTTTGTCATAAGTGGTGAGGCCATCAAATTTGCATCGAATACGAATATGAGTCCGCCGAGCTACTTGGCCCTGAGGCCAGTGAAAATCACTATCTTCGACCCGAAAATATTCTTGGTCTCGCGTACCAAGAGCAAAACGCAGGGCGTCGATCACGGCTGTTTTGCCGGTATCGTTTTCGCCTACCAGTGCGGTAAGGCCGCTTTTCAGAGGCAAAATGAACGCCCGCGCGTCCTCACCAAACATTCTGAAATTCTCGATTCGCAATTCAGTCAAAAACATAGGAATTCGTCTTCATTTTGATCGCTCAACTGCTC
>JANPNU010000587.1:0-6262 GCA_031427615.1 Burkholderiales bacterium | reverse complement strand
GTAAAAGTTAACTTAGACTGGCGCGTCACCCGCTGACATGAACGCCGCAGACTGCATCAACGAATTTGGCGAAGTCACAACGATTATTTTTTATCTGCGGTTTTTTCCGGCCCGTCCGCTGCCTTGCTGAATAAAACTTGCCCGATCAATCGTTCCAGAACCACCGCGGATTGGGTCAACGAAATTCGGTCACCCTGCACCAGGTTTTTTTCGTCCCCACCGGCCTCCAGCCCGACATAAACTTCGCCCAACAACCCGGACGTCAAAATTGAAGCACTGGTGTCTTTCGGAAAATCCACCCGACTATCAAGTGACAAGGTCGCCACCGCCTGAAATTTCTGCGCGTCAAAACGGATGTCCGTCACGCGACCGACAAGCACCCCGGAGCTTTTGACCGGCGCCTTTAATTTCAGGCCACCAATGTTTTCAAACCGCGCCTCAACAGTGTAGGTCTTGCCATTACGTTCGCTACCAAGATTGCCAACCTTGAAGGCTAGGAAAAGCAGCGCCACAAAACCCATCAGCATAAAAATTCCAACCCACAAATCAATCGTTTTGCGATCCATATAGTTTTCCTTACTCAATTCTTATTAATTACGCGCCACGAAGCATAAAAGCGGTCAAGACCAAATCGATGGCCAAAATTGTCAGCGCCGACGTAACCACCGTTCGGGTGGTGGCGCGAGACACGCCCTCCGCCGTCGAGACTGCATTAAATCCCTCGTAGGTGGCGATGATCGAGACGGCAAAACCAAAAGCAATGGATTTAATAATTCCGTTCCAAATATCGTATCGAAAATCAACCGCTGCTTGCATATTCGACCAAAATACCCCCGGGTCGGTGCCCACATACGCCACGGCAACAATATAGCCGCCAAAAATTCCGGCCGCAGAAAACATTACCGCCAGTAACGGCAGCGACACTACGCCCGCCCAGAATCGCGGTGCGACCACCCGCGCAATCGGATCAACCGCCATCATGTCCATTGCCTTTAATTGTTCGGTCGCCTTCATTAATCCAATTTCAGCGGTGATCGCCGATCCGGCGCGACTGGCAAACAATAGCCCGGCAACCACCGGGCCCAATTCGCGAACCAGTGAAAGCGCCACCAAGACACCCATGGTTTCTTCCGCACCATATTTTTGCAAGGTTTCGTAGCCTTGCAAGCCGAGGACCATGCCGACAAATAATCCTGACACCATGATAATGACCAGCGACATGACCCCGGAAAAATAAATTTCCCGAATGGTCAGACTTAATCGGCGAAAACTCATACTTGAATGCGTCAATATAAGCACGAAAAAACGACCCATCGCGCCCAACCGCCATACGGTTTCGATGCCGCGCGCGCCCAGATTTTGAAGAGCACGAATCATGACGCCGCCTGCAGTTCGTGACCATTCTTTGCCGGTAGAACAATTTCCAAATCATCGGCATAATTTTTTGCCGGGTAATGAAAAGGAACAGGACCGTCCAGATCTGCATGCACAAATTGCTTGATATATGGCTCGGTGGACGCGCGGATTTCGTCAGGCGTGCCATGTCCAACAATTCGCCCCTCGGAAATGAAATAGAGGTAATCAACAATTAAGAGCGACTCCATGATGTCATGCGTGACCACGATGGACGTTGCGCCCAGTGCGTCGTTGAGCCGACGAATGGTCTTGCCGACGACTGTGAGTGAAATCGGGTCCAGCCCGGCAAACGGCTCGTCGTACATGATGAGCTCAGGATCGAGGGCAACCGCACGCGCCAATGCCACGCGGCGCGCCATACCACCCGATAACTCCGACGGGAAAAGGCTGGCCGTGCCGCGCAGACCGACCGCATTCAGCTTCATCAACACCAAGTCTCTGATCATTTCATCCGGCAAATCGGAATGTTCACGAAGCTGGAAGGCAATATTGTCAAATACAGTCATATCCGTAAACAGCGCGCCAAACTGGAACAGCATGCCCATCTTACGACGCATGGCATAAAGTGCGTCACGTTCCAATTTCGCCAAATCCTGCCCATTCACACTGACGCGGCCTGATGCCGGCCGGAGCTGGCCACCAATAAGCTGAAGCAGTGTGGTCTTGCCACAGCCTGATCCGCCCATGATTGCCACGACCTTTCCTTTTGGCACTTTCAGTGAAATGCCTTTCAGGATCGGCCGTTTTCCATAGGCAAAATCAACGTTGTCGATATCGACAAAATTGGGATTATCCGAGAGGGTTGTCTGGTTTGAGGGGTTCACAAATTTTGCGGGGAGCTTTTGTTATTCGCTGTGGATGCAAACTGTCTTTTGCTTAAAACGGTAGCTCCACCTGTCGGCGGCTGATCGATGATCAGAACGCATCATGCGACTCTGCGCTCATATTGCCAGACCAGCCGCAGGACACCACATGAGAGACCATTTTACACGGGTCGACCGCCATTACCTACAGGAAAGGTCAGCACATTCAGATTGTTTGTTCCGGTTTGAGTTCCACAACAAAAGAAAATCCGGCCCCCGCGAGAATCCATGGCGCACCTATAATCAGACTCTCTATGCCTAATATTGCGCCGACCACCCTCTCCCCATTGCCGCCATTGCAAGGTCAGCCCGATAACGGCCAACATGCGGGGAAACCAACATTGTTGATCGTCGACGACGACCCAACCATTCGCGATTCACTATCGTACGTACTAAAAGACACCTTTGAAATCAGCGCCTGCGAATCGCGCGCGGAAGCGATTGCGCTGCTAAAGAATGGCCGCTTTGCACCCAAAGTCGCGCTCATTGACCTCGGCTTGCCGCCGCTACCGGATCAGCCAACGGAAGGGTTCAAGCTGGTCGGTGACCTACTTGCGTGGTCGTCAACCATTCGGATTCTGGTCCTGACCGGACAAAATGAGGAGTCCAATGCACGGCGCGCACGCGCACTTGGTGCCGCCGATTTGGTGCCAAAACCGTGCGACCCAGAACGACTGCGAACGCTGCTACTGGCCCAATTGTCAGGCAGCGGCGATGCCGTAGTTGATCCAACAGGTGGCGCAGTGGGATTAATTGGCGAAAGCCCGCCCATGCGCAAACTTAAAGGACAAATTGACCAATATGCGTCGTCCGTGTTTCCTGCCCTGATTGCAGGGCCTTCCGGAAGCGGCAAGGAGCGCGTGGCGGCAGCACTGCACGAATTGAGCCCTCGAGCGGCGCTGCCGTTTCTAGCACTCAATTGCGCAGCGATTTCCGCTAATCTCGTCGAGGCAACGTTATTCGGACATTCGAAAGGTGCGTTCACCGGTGCAAACACAGCAAAGGCAGGATATTTTGAGGAAGCCGGCGAGGGAACACTTTTTCTGGATGAAATTGGCGAGCTGCCGCTTGAATTGCAACCCAAGCTATTGCGTGTGTTGGAAAACGGCGAATTTCAGCGGGTTGGCGAAACGCAGGCATGCCATTCAAAAGCGCGCATCATCGCGGCCACCAACCGTGATTTGCGGATGGAAGTAAAAGCGGGTCGCTTTCGTGCCGACTTGTACCATCGCCTGTCGGTGTTTTCAATTGTTGTGCCCGCCCTCAACGAGATGGGCGATGACCGGCTTCGTTTGATGGAGCATTTTTCACAAGTTTATGCCAAACAGCATGCAACCCACGCATTTTCTCTCGATGATGACGCCCGGACCGCATGGTCGCATTACCAGTTCCCGGGCAATGTCCGCGAGCTAAAAAATATCGTCATCCGGCTGACGGCGAAACACGCTGGCTACCAGGTCACGGCCAAGCAGTTGGCTGAAGAGTTTGAATTGCCGGGTGCCGATACGGACGGGCACGCCCAGAGCCTGGATGCACGGGCCGAAATAACGGCAAGCGCATTGTTTAGGTTGGATTCCAAGCTGGCGGAGGTTGAGCTTCAATATATCGATGCCGCAATTGATATTGCCAACGGCAACATGTCCCAAGCCGCGCGAATTTTGGGCATTTCCCGCTCAACCTTGTACAGCCGACTGGACGGGTTGCGCCCGAACAGCGTAAAAAATACGCCACGCGACACCACTGAAAACAACCAATAACCGGCCCAATGTCGCCGGACAACGACCAAAATTCACCCAACAATTCTGCCGATGTAATGACCGGCGAAAATTACGATGCTAAACTGAAATCCGCACTGAATTCACGTCATCGTCGTTGCATGGCTCGATATGACCCAGATTAATTTATTAGTGTTCGCCAACCAATCTCATCCTCTATGACGATGTATCTCGAACATTTTGGCCTCACCGAGGCCCCGTTCAAAATCACACCGCATACCGAGTTTTTTTTCTCCGGCGCGAATCGTGGTGAAACGCTCGAAGCCCTGCTTTATTCGATAACCAGTGGCGAGGGCATCGTCAAGGTGACCGGCGAAGTCGGGTCCGGAAAGACCATGCTCTGTCGCGTATTAATGGAGCGGCTTCCGAAAACGGTTGAAACTATTTATTTGGCGGTGCCTTCGTTGTCCCGCGATGAAATGCTTGCAACCATTGCCGGCGACCTGCATCTTGAAACCCAGGGTCTATCAACAACAAAATTAATACGCGCGCTGCAAGAAAAGCTGATCGAAGTTCACGCAGAAGGTCGGCAAGTTGTTGCGCTTATTGACGAAGCGCACGCAATGCCGCTGGAAACGCTTGAGGAAATTCGACTGCTTTCCAATTTGGAAACCAGTCATTTTAAGTTGATGCAAATTGTCCTGTTTGGGCAGCCTGAGCTTGACGAACATTTGTCGCTGCAAAACATGCGCCAGCTGCGTGAACGAATCACCCATAGTTTTAATTTGAAGCCCCTGCCACCGCGCGACATCAAAGACTATGTTGATTTTCGATTGCGCGCGGCCGGTTATAAAGGGCCGGAATTGTTTACGCCGGAATCACTCAAGCTGATTGCCGAGGCTTCGGAAGGCCTGACCAGGCGCATCAATATTTATTGCGATAAAACCTTGCTGGCCGCCTTTGCTGTCGGCACACACACGGTCACCCCCAATTTGGTTCGGGCGGCCATCACCGACACTCAGATCGTTGTGCCAAACCATAATAAAAAACGCGGGGCGTATTGGCTTGCTGTTGCAGCCGCGCTGACTGCCGGTGTCGTGATCGGCTTTTTGTCCGGCCGTGTCGCACCGCCGGCCGCGCCGCCGGAGGGTGCCACTGTTGCGACTGCCGCCACCAAGGTTGCAGACCCCGCGCCAACGCCGGTTTTGCCCGTTGCCGCAGCGACCGTTGCCACAAAGGTTGTGGTGTCGGCCACTGCGTCCACAATCGCCCCACCCATCGCGGCGACAGTCGCCAAGATACCTTCGCCAGCGGCACCACCAGCGAGCCAAGCCACGTCCGCTGGCCCACGCGAAATCGAGTCAGGAAATGATTGGCTTGAACGGAAACTACCGCCGATATGGCGAGACTGGCAAAATTGCCAAAGGATCGTTTTTCGATTCAACTCATGACGGCAAGTGAACGCGAACGAGTGGCCATTGAAAATTTTCTGCGCGCGGCCAGCAAGGAACTCAATTCCGACCGGATTATGTTGTTTTATTCCGGCACAGCTGAAAATCCTCGAGTCAGCGTGCTTTATGGCAATTATGCGGAGCGAAATGAAGCTTCCGCCGAGCTGACAGGACTTCCGCCCAAGGTGACACAATTTCGACCTTACGTTCGTTCGTTCCAAGCGGTGCGGGATGATATCCGCACACCCCATTAACCAGACCGTAACCATCCTCAGACTTTTTCTTGGTTTGTGACTCAACCCATTGCTTTTATTGGCTAATCCGCATATAAAGTCAAGGTTGATATACACAAAAACAACATTTCGCAGAATTGACGGCACGACCCTTGGGCAAAGGCGGTAAGCTTTAAGGGATACAACGCGTCATATTGTGCGTGGATCAAAGCGAGCTCACTTTTGCGCCCAATGCAATTTCGATCATCTGTTCTGTTGGCAATTTGCCCGGCTGTCTTGATTGCAGGCTGTGGCACTGCGCCTATTGCGCGTATCGACAATCACGCCCGCGCAACGTCCGACATAAACCAGGCCGCGGCGGCGCAGCAGTCCGCGCCGCCCACCGTGCGCCAGGTGCCGCTTCCGCCCCCGCCCAGGCCGGTCATAGAAGAAAAACGTTATTCGGTCACCGTCATTGACGTGCCCGCGCGCGATATTTTGCTGGCATGGCGCGCGACACCGGGACAAACATTGACATTCATTCCGGCATTGAAGGCCGCGTGACATTGAACGCCATTGACCAATCGATTCGTCAAATCCTGACA
>JANPNU010000586.1:0-4952 GCA_031427615.1 Burkholderiales bacterium | reverse complement strand
ATGAAAACGCCGAATTACGCATGCCGACCATCGTTAAATCAAACGGCCAGCGTGAAGATTTTTCGAGGCAAAAAATTGAAATGAGTTTGCACCGCGCGTTGCATAAACGTTCGGTTACTGAGGCCGATATCATTGCCGCAGTTGAACGTATTGAGCAGGCGCTGTTGAATGAGGCGCGCCGTGAATTGCCGTCCCGCAAAGTTGGTGAGATGGTGATGCAGGAATTAAAACTGTTGGATCAGGTTGGTTATGTGCGTTATGCCTCGGTGTATCGCAGTTTTTCCGACGTCGAGGAATTTCAACAGGCGATCAAGGAAGTGTCGAAGTGACCGCCAATGATGGTGGCAACTGTTATGTTTGACGCAATCGATCACGCCATGATGGCGCGCGCACTGGTCATGGCCGAAAAAGGACGCGCGGTGGCGACACCCAATCCGTTTGTTGGCTGTGTGATTGTCAAAAATGGCCGCATTATTGGCGAAGGATTTACCCGCTCCGGTGGCCGCCCCCACGCCGAAGCCGATGCGCTGGCCCATTGCACTGAGTCACCGCAAGGCTCAACCGTCTATTCAACATTGGAGCCGTGTGCGTTGCATGCCTCGTCACGCGGTCCCTCTTGTTCCGGGCTGTTGATTGCGGCCGGTGTGGCGCGCGTGGTATCGGCCATTCACGATCCGTTTGAAGGTGTGGACGGCAATGGCCACCTCAATCTGCAGGCCGCGGGTATCCAACTCGATATTGGTTTGATGGCCCATGAAGTCAAGCAACAGCTCAAGGCATTTTTGTTGCGCATGGAATTGGGCCGTCCGTACGTGACGATGAAGGTTGCCGCGAGTTTCGATGGCAAAACGGCGTTGAACAACGGTCAATCAAAATGGATTACCTCGGCCGAGGCGAGGCGCGATGTGCATACCATGCGGCGCGATTTTTGCGCGATGCTGACTGGTATCGGCACCGTGTTGGCGGATGACCCGGAACTGACTGTGCGCGAGGTCCCATGTGAACGTCAACCTCTCAGGGTGCTGCTCGACAGCCGCCTGGACGTACAAGATCACGCAAAAATTTTGCAAGGCGGCAATACCATGATTGTCACGGCCACGGGTGACGAGGCGCGGGCGCGGGAATTGAACGCACGGGGCATAAACGTATACCGTGTCCAAACCGAAGGCAAAAAGGGCAAAGTTGACCTGGTGGCAATGATGCAATTGCTCGGCAGCCACAAAATCAATTCGCTCATGGTTGAGACCGGCGCACGCCTAAACGGCTCGTTGCTGGAAGCCGGGGTGGTGGACGAATTGGTGTTTTATATCGCCCCATCCATTTTGGGTGACGATGCCAAGGGACTGTTTGCGATGCGCGAGTTAACGGCGTTGGCAGATAAAATTGCGCTGAAGTTTATTGATGTGCGGCAAATCGGCCCGGACATTCGTATTCGCGCCACCATTCAAACGGCGACGTAACCGTCAAATCACTGTCACCAAGAGTCGAGCCATGTTCACAGGCATCATTGAAACCACCGGTCGTATCCAAAAAGCGGACAGGAGTCCGACCAATCTGCAATTAACGATCCACGCGCCCAAGCTGGGGTTGCACCAGATTGCCATTGGTGATTCGATTGCCGTCAACGGTTGCTGCCTGACGGTGGTGGCGAAAACGCCCGAGGCGTTTATGGTTGATGTGTCGAATGAATCACTGGCCGCGACCAGTGGATTTTCTGACGGCGCGGAAGTCAATCTGGAAAAATCGATGCGTTATGGTGATCGCCTTGGCGGTCATTTGGTGAGTGGCCATGTTGACGGCGTGGGCACGGTGAGCGCGTTGGATGATCTGGGTGCGTCATGGCGTCTGGTGATTGATGCGCCGGCGGACTTGGCCAAGTTTGTTGCGCGCAAGGGCTCGATCACCGTCAATGGCATTTCGCTGACTGTGAATACCGTCAAGGATTTACCTAACGGTCGCTGCACTGTTGAGATCAATATTATTCCGCACACCTATCAAGTCACTACCATTCGTGGCTTACATACCGGCACCAGGGTGAACCTGGAAATTGATTTGCTGGCGCGCTATCTTGAGCGCATGGCAACCGTCGGCACCGCCACCTAACCAGAAAAACAGCGTTGCGGTGGCGCGTTGTGCCTTGCACCGCGTAAAATAGGCCTGCACCTGCTATTGCTTGTGCTGTTTTTTTAAAACTCTATATCCAGCAAGGCGATCGGGCCATTTGTTCCCCAAAACGCGCGCCAGTATTGGCGTTTTTTATTTGATCGAACTTTTTAGGCAACATTTATGACCATTGCGACCACTGAAGAAATGATCGACGACATCCGCAACGGCAAGATGGTGGTGTTGGTGGATGCCGAAGATCGTGAAAACGAGGGTGACCTGGTGATGGCGGCCGACTTTGTGACGCCCGAAGCGATCAATTTCATGGCAACCCATGCGCGTGGCTTGATTTGTATGCCGATCACCGCGGCGCATGCGGTTCAGCTGAATATATTGCCGATGGTCGTGGTAAACCGCACCTCGCATGGCACCGCGTTTACGGTGTCGATTGAAGCGGCAACCGGGGTCAGCACCGGCATATCCGCAGCCGATCGCGCCCGCACCATCCGTGCGGCGACCGCGCGCAACGCCAAGCCGGATGATATTGTCCAGCCCGGCCATATATTCCCGCTCACCGCCCAGAATGGCGGCGTGTTGATGCGTGCCGGACACACCGAAGCCGCGTGTGATTTGTCGTCGCTGGCGGGGCTGTCGCCGGCCGGTGTGATTTGTGAAATTTTGAACGAAGACGGCACCATGGCACGTTTGCCGGACTTGGTGCCGTTCGCCAAGCGCCACGGCTTAAAGATTGGCACGATTGCCGATTTGATCCGGTATCGTTCGATCAATGAAACGCTGGTCGAAAAAGTCGCCGAGCGTCCGGTCAACACGCCGTATGGTGCGTTCACGCTGCATTTGTTCAAGGACAAAACCGTCAACGAAATGCATATGGCGTTGACCTGTGGAGAAATCAAACCAGACGTGCCATTGCTGACACGTGTGCACGAGCCGTTTACCGGCGCTGATTTTTTCGATTTTGAAAGTGGCCGACACGCCTATTCCGTCGGTGATGCCATGCGTATTGTCGCCGCGGAAGGCACCGGCGTGATTGTGTTGTTGCGTGGTGAAGAAGATGCACAATCGCTGCTCGATCGGTTTACGCTGTCGCCCGCCGAAGTAAAAACAAAAAAAGGCGGCAATTGGGATCCGCGCATGTACGGTATTGGTGCGCAAATTTTGCACAACCTGAATGTTCGAAAAATGCGCGTGATGTCGTGGCCGATCAATATTCCCTCCATGGCCGGTTTTGATTTGGAGGTGGTCGAATATGTGCCACCGGCACCGGCCAATGCCTTAAAGCCAAGCGACAGAAAGCTGAAAATAGTATGAATATCATTGTGGCATCACGCGACGGAGCCGGCCTGAAAATTGGCATTGTTCACAGTCGTTTTAATGCGCCGATTGTGGAAAAAATGACAGCGGCTTGTGTTGCCGAATTGCAGCGACTGGGCGTGGCCGATAACGATATCGATTGCGTGGGCGTGCCGGGCGCACTGGAAATTCCACTGCTACTGGAAGCGATGGCCATGACGGACGAATACGATGCCTTGATTGCCATTGGCGCGGTGATTCGCGGCGAAACCTATCACTTTGAAATCGTGTCGAACGAATCATGCCGTGGTGTGACCAATGTGGCGCTGCAGACGGGCGTGCCGATTGCCAATGGTATTTTGACCACCAACACCGACGAGCAGGCGCTGGCACGCGTCGCAGAAAAAGGCGCTGATTGTGCCCGGGTCGCCATTGAGATGGCAAATTTGCTTGAGACGATTGTTGTAAAGGAAGAAGCATGAGTGGTTGTTTAAATGGTTGTTTGCGCGCTTGCCCGCGTTCGTGGGTGAGGAACGCACAATGAAATCGCCTCGTCGTCGTTCACGTGAATTTGCCCTGCAGGCGTTGTACCAATGGCAGTTGGCCGACCAGTCATGGTCGGAAATTGAAAAACAATATGCGGATGCGGATGGTTTTGCTCAGGCCGACCTGGGCTTGTTCAAAACGGTTGTTAAAGGTGCCATGAACAATGCCGCCACGTTGTCGGAGGCGCTGGCGCCACATTTGGATCGGCCGTGGGTCGAAGTCAGTCCGATTGAACGCAGCATCCTGTTGATTGGCGCGTATGAACTTTCATTCATGGTTGAAACACCGTATCGGGTCATCATCAACGAAGCGATTGAGCTCGCCAAATCGTTTGGTGGTACTGATGGTCACAAATACGTGAATGGTGTGCTCGACAAATATGCGTTGGCCGTGCGCGCTGAAGAAGTCGCCGCACCCTACGTCGTGAAAACACCTGCGGTCAACAAAGCGGTCAAAGTTCCCATCGTGACAAAGGTGACCAAGGTCGCAAAAAAAGTCATCATCACGGCCAAGGTCAAATCGTAGTTTTCACTGAACGAGGATTTGCGAAGTCGTCGCAATTCAACTTCGTAACGCAATCTGTCAGGCGGGCGCGCCCACTGTCGCCAACACAAAAGTGAACTATGGTTCCCGCACGCACTCCCGAATTTGCCCTGATCGCCAAACACTTCACCCGCGCACCACGTCGCGGCGTGTTGGGCATTGGCGACGATTGCGCGCTGGTCGACGTCACACCCGGCAAACAGCTGGCGATATCCACCGACACCCTGGTCGCCGGGGTGCATTTTTTTGCCGACACCGACGCGCACTTGTTGGGGCATAAAGCGCTCGCGGTGAATTTGTCTGATCTGGCAGCGATGGGCGCTACGCCCAAATTTTTTACCCTGGCGATAACGTTGCCTGCCATCGATGACACTTGGCTGGCTGATTTTGCGAAAGGCATGTTTGCCTTGGCCGACCAATACGATATGGTGTTGATTGGTGGCGACACC
>JANPNU010000585.1:0-2061 GCA_031427615.1 Burkholderiales bacterium | reverse complement strand
GCGAGGATCAGGTATTGAACAATAAATTCAACATCGACAATGCCGCCACGGGTGTGTTTGAGATTGATGGCGTTGGCGCGGTCTTTTTTCTCGACGCGCATTTTGTCGCGCATCTCGATGATTTTTGTTTTAAGTGTAATGATGTCCGAATGGGTGAGAACCTGTTGACGGATTGCATCAAACGGGGCGGCGAGGGCGCGGTCACCTGCGCACCAGCGGGCACGCGTGAGCGCCTGGTGTTCCCAAGTCCAGGCGCGTTTGGTCTGATAGTCGCGAAAGGCATTCAAGCTTGATACCAGCAGGCCGGCGGCACCATCCGGTCGCAGGCGCAAATCCGTTTCATACAACACCCCGCCGGCGGTCATGGTATTGAGCCAGCTGCTCAATCGTTGTGCGAGTTTGGCGAAGCGCTCTCCGCCACCTTCGATGGCGTCATCGTATAAAAACACCAGATCGAGGTCGGACGCATAACCCAATTCTTTGCTGCCGAGTTTGCCGTAACCGATGGTGGCAAATCCTTTCGGAGGTGACCAGCCGGTGGGTTGGTCAAGACCGAGCGAGGGGCAAAGCGCACGCCACGCCAATACCAGTGTGATATCGAGCAACATATCGGCGAGTGCGCTGAGTTCATCCGACAACGACATCACACTCAAGCGGCCTTCAATGTCATCAATATTGAGCTTGAGGGTGGCAACTTGTTTGGCGTGACGCAACAACTCATATTGCTGCTCCACATCGCCGTCGGCGTCATCACAGGCTGCCTGCAGGGTGGCGCGCTCCTTGGGCCAATCGAGACCGGCCTGCTCGGTGGGTGGTTGCACCAGTTCGTGTAACAACACCGGATGTAATCGCAAAAAATCCGCCGCCCACGCACTCTTGCTGGCAATGCGCACCACACGGGTGAGGGCATTGGGAAATTCGATGAGCAGTGCCAAATACGTTTCCCGTTTGTCCACTGCTTCGAGTAAATCCCAGACGCGAAACAGGGTGGTGGTGGATTGGTCCACTGCCGCGCAGGCGCGGATGGCAATTGGGATCAGCGTCATCAGCCGGTCACGCAACTTCGGCGAGAGGTTCGCCATACGATTGCTGCCCAGCCACACGGTCAAACGACGGGCAATTTCCGGCTGCTCGCCCAAATCAAAAAGTACAATATCAGCGGCACTTTCCGGACTGTTTTGTTCGGAAACGAGCGCTGTGATTGGACTTTGAGGTTTTATTACGATGGCACGTGTGTCGCCAAATATGGATTCAAATTCATTGGTCACCATCGCACGATGCACATTGAGCGCAGCCAAAAACGCCGGCCAATCGGCAAACAACATGGCTTCGGCAATCCGTTGCTGATCGTCACGGTTGGTCGGCAGCATTTGTGTTTGTGCGTCGTCCAGGTACTGCAGACGATGTTCAAGATTTCGCAGAAATAAATAAGCGGCTTGTAATTGATCAACCTGTTTGGCCGACATAATCTGCTGCCGCGCCAATTCATCAAGCGCCCCACGAGTCGCACGGGTTTGCAATTTGCTGTCGCGGCCACCACGAATGAGTTGATGAATTTGCGCGACAAATTCGATTTCACGGATGCCGCCCGAGCCGACTTTGATGTCATCGTGTTTGCCGCGTTTGGTGGCTTCGGCGCGAATCTGTCCGTGTAAGGAGCGCATTTCATCGATCGCCGCGTAGTCGTGATAACGGCGAAACACAAACGGTTTGACCAGTGCATCCAACGCCGTGATATTGGCCGCTTGGCCGGTCAGGGCGCGGCCCTTCAGCCAGGCGTAACGCTCCCACGGCCGGGCGTGTTTGCGGAAATAATCATCGAGTCCGGCGAGAGAGGTGACCAGCGGGGCACTGGCCCCAAACGGCCGCAGGCGCATATCGACACGAAACACAAATCCATTGGCATCGGCGTGATCGATGGAACGCATCACCCGCTGGCCCAGCTGGCTGTGGAATTCATGCCAACTTTTTTGGGCATTGGCTTCTCCGTCTTCGGCGTGCACGAATATCAAATCAATGTCGCTTGATACGTTTAATTCATCACCACCGAGTTTGCCCATG
>JANPNU010000584.1:0-2048 GCA_031427615.1 Burkholderiales bacterium | reverse complement strand
CATCAAGGTTTTGCCGTACTCAGTTCTGATGCCGGTCACAACGGCAGCCAAAACCCTTCCTTTGGTGCAGATCCGCAAGCTCGGCAAGACTATGGTTATGCTGCGGTTGCTAAACTCACGCCAGTAGCTAAAGCCTTGATTGCAGCGGCTTATGGAAAAGGGCCTGATCGCTCCTACATTGGTGGTTGCTCGAACGGTGGGCGGCATACGATGGTGGCCGCTTCGCGTTTTGCCGATCAATACGATGGATACTTAGCGGGTGCACCGGGCTACCGTTTGCCGCAGGCAGCACTGGCGCAATTGTGGGGATCGAGCCAATGGAAAAACTTATCGCCCGAAACCCCACTGGAATCTTCCAGTTTGACGCATCCTTTTGCTCCCAACGTGAAGTTGCCAGATATCAGCCTTGGCTTTAATGCGCTGGATCGCCAAATTGTGGCGGATGCCATACTTGCCAAATGTGACGCGCTAGACGGTGCAAAAGATGGCTTGGTGCAAGATGTAGCGGCATGCCAAAAGACGTTTGATCTCGCCCGTGATGTACCGACATGTACCGCCGGTCGTGATGGTAAGTGCCTCAGTAATTTACAAAAGAGTACCATCGCCAGCGTGTTTGCAGGCGGCAAAACAAAAGATGATAAAGCACTGTATGCCAGCTTTCCCTACGATGCTGGACTTGTATCGCCTAACTGGGCAGATTGGAAATACAGGAATGCTCAAGCACTTGATCCAGGTGCATTAAGCTTCATTTTTGCGGGCCAAGTACGCACGGTTAAAGCGTTTGATACGATCTACGATGAGCTCCGCGCAGGTATTTATGGTAAGGCACAAGGTTTTGCCGAGAGTTCAGATGAAGCCATCAATCCCATAGGCTACGACAAGCCCAGTTACATGGCTGCGCTGCAAAAGCGCGGTGCAAAGATGTTAACGTACCACGGCGTGAGTGACGGCGTATTCTCAGAATTAGACACACGTGCGTGGATTGATCGAGTTGCCAGCAGCGTTTCTAGCAGCAGGAATACGGTGCGTCATTTCTCTGTCCCCGGTATGGCGCATTGCAGCGGTGGTCCCGCAGCTGACCAGTTCGACATACTCACGCCGCTAGTGGCATGGGTTGAGCAGGGTATTGTGCCTATGAGTATAAAGGCCAGTGTGCGAGGTGTTGGTAATGCAGGCGGTGTGAATGCGGAGTTGCCAAAAGACTGGTCAAGCAGTCGCACACGTCCCTTGTGTGCCTATCCTGCAGCAGCCAAATACAAAGGTAATGGCAGCATTGAAGATGCAATGAATTTCAGTTGCCAATAATTTTTAGGAAAATATTGATGAGAAAGAAAATCAGCTTTTGTACCATCGGTCTGTTAACTTTTGGTGTGGCATTGAATGCTGCCGCACAATCTAACCTTGAATGTCCGCCGCCGCTAATGCCATCCGAGCAGAGGATGTCATTTATTGAAAGAACGCCTGCACAAAATGCGGGTTTCTTGTGGCGTATTGAAAAAACGGAGCTAGTTACTTGGCTATATGGCACGATACATTTGAATCATATTGAGTATGCAAAACCGGGCATGCAAATTATGATGGGAATGCGAAGTGCAGATGTCTTAGCAGTGGAGTTAAATACATACGAACCTCAGGTGAATGTGATCGGTACGACAGCGCAGCGACGGCCCGCGCCCCGGTGAGATCGGCGTCTCGCAGGTCCATGCCGTCGAGCTGGCGGTTGACCACGCGCGCCGCTCGGCCACCCGTGCCAACCACTCCGGCACCCACCTGGTGCACGAAGCCCTGCGCCGCATCCTCGGCGAGCACGTGGCGCAGAAGGGCTCGGCTGTCGGCCCCGACCGCCTGCGCTTCGATTTCTCGCACACCAAGCCGATGAGCCAGGACGAGTTGCGCCGCGCCGAAGCTCTCGCCAACGCCATCATCCTGCAGAACGCCGCCGTCGAGACCCGGCTGATGGCGCTCGAAGATGCGCGCGAAACCGGCGCAATGGCGCTGTTCGGCGAGAAGTACGGCGACGAGGTGCGGGTCATCGGCATGGGGCCGTT
>JANPNU010000583.1:0-7132 GCA_031427615.1 Burkholderiales bacterium | reverse complement strand
CTTGTAGCGTCCGAGCGTTTCAATCATTGTGCAAAGGGAATATGAGAGTGTTATTTTTTGACAGGAGCAACCGGCTTGACGGCGGTTGCTTTGATGCGTGCCTTGGCGCGGCGAAACGATGGCCCCCACGACGGATGGCCTGCTTCGGCGGCAGCGAGGTCAAAATCCGGTTGTGACTGCAATATCTTTTTCAAACTCCTGCAGGCACAGGGTCATGCGATTGCTGAGGCAATAACTGAAGGCCGTGAATTTGTGTGCTTTGAGTTGATTGTCGGTGGACAGGGTTTCTTTTAATGCATCCTGAAAAATCTTTACTGACTTAATGTAATCGGCGGCATCGTAGGCGGCCATGGCGTCGGTCATCAATTTCTCGCCAATTGTTGGTACCTTGGCTGCCGGTGAGAAAAATGCGCGGCCACTGCGTCGCGCCTCAATTTCATTTTTGATATTGCGAAACACCGGACCCCATACCGGGTGACCCGCCTCGGCAGGTGCGAGTTCATATCGCGCATCGATGCCAAGCAATTTTTCAAATTCTTCGCGACAATTTGCTTCGCGATTGGACACGCAATAAATAAACGCCATGTGTTTACGGGCATTCAATTGTTGCGGCTGGGTTAATGCCCCGCTGTCCAGTGCCAACAAAAAATTTCTCATAGCATCGTCATAACCGCCAGCGTCGTACGCTTTCAAGCCGTCGTTTATATTATTGTTTGCACGCTCAAGGCGTTGTTGTTTGGTGGCCTCTTCTGGTGTGGGGACGGATGTGGAGGTGGGGGGCACGGCGCACCCGGCCAAAAATAAGGCGGTCGCGATGGCCAGCAGCAAAGGTGCCGAAAAAAACCGGGTGGGAAAAAATGGGGTTGCGGTAGGGTTGCGCATGGCGGCCTCAATTATTTAAATTGGTGGCGAATCGTCTGGTCTTCTTTTGGTTTCACCTCGATGGTGGTCACCAACGGCGTGAATGTTGAATTTCGCACTTCAATCTTATGTTTGCCTGGAGAAAGTCTGTATTGCTTGATTGGTGGCGACGTGCCGATTGATTTGCCATTCACCAATACTTCGCCCCACGGTTGGATGGCGAAACTCAACGTGCCTTGTGCAATCGACGCCTTAAGTGGATCGACCTTTGGCGTGTCTTGATTTGGTTCCGTTTTGGCGGGGGTTTGCGGTACTGCCACAACAGGGGTCGCAGGTGCGGTGGTCGTTGATGCCGGTTTATCGGACGTTTCTACTGCATCCGCTGGTTTGGTCGCAGCAGGCATGGAGCCGCCGCCCGCGCCGGGATTCGCCGCTGCCATTGCGTTCGCGGCGCTGGAATCCGCAGTCAGCGGATTGGTTGGATCGACCGGAGTCGGTTTTTTCATCGCCAACGTTAACGCCAGCGCGATCACCAATGCACCCAATGCCCCCCCGATGATGGAAAGTTTTTTCTTGTTTTGCAAAAATGGCAGTGCTTCGCCGGCGTCTTCAGACTGTGCGGATTCGGTTGCGGTTGCCTTGTTCGGCTTTTCACTTTTGCGTTTGCCGGCGGCTGCGGGTTTGCTGCGAGGATTGGTGGCCGCAGCGCGGTCAACCATGCCAGAACGGGCTTGATTAAAGGCGGCAGCGGAATCGCCAACCACATAAATTTCATGCTCGCGAACATGTTTGTCCGTGCGTGAGCCTTCGTATTTGAACAGTTGCGCGTATTCGTCAGAAATCACCGATACCACGCCATAAAATGAGCGAGATACCACCACCTGACCGGGGCGCGCAAAACTCATGATGCGTTGTGCAACGTTAATGCCATCACCAACAATGTTTGGGTGGCCGTTTATGTCCCGAACCAGTTTGATGGGGCCGAGGTTGATGCCGATACGCAAAAATAAATCGCTGCCAGAAGACGTCGATTCATCGGTCGGCTCAGCGGCGTCCGGAGTTTGCCGCTTGAGAAGGTCGCGAATGTTCATACTGACAAATAACGCGTCCTCCGGGTCGCCTATAAAACTTAATGCCGCACCGTCACCGGTGTCGAGGATAATGCGTTGTTCAAGGGCAACATCAATCAGAGCCTCCGACAACAGGGCCGTAAACCGGTCCTTCATCGTGATTTGATCAGAGACGGATTTTTTTGAGTATCCGACAATATCAACAAATACTACACTACCTATAAAGGTGCGGTTACCCTGATCCATTGACGCACTCATGCATTCCTCTTCAGTGAATTTGGATTGCCGCTAATGACCGCACCACCACCCGCCCATTCGGCGATTGGGGCGACAAAGTTGCCCAACAGTAATGTGGCGACCAACAAAACGAACATAGATAGCTACCGAGTGCGTAAGGCGTTGAGTGGTCACAATCCGTATAAAGAAACTACATTTTTGCAATGCCGGACAGGCGTGATCCACGCGTTGTCCTTAGTTTACCCAATAATCCGGCAAACACATACGACAATACAAGGATTTGATGGCTTTTGCCGAATGGTTAGTTGTTGGCAATACGAGCCGACAAACTGTTTGTGAATTTTGAATTGCTGCCTATCCCCGAATCACGGCAGGGGGCTGGTTTTTATAAATATCAACGGTGCGTCAAGCGGGGCATCACCACTGATGAGATACATCATGTGTTTGATCAACGAGTCTATTGGTGCAACCTCGGTGGGTAATTCACCGGGGTGACTCATGGCGCGCATATGTGACGCAATTGGTCCGGGCACCAATGTCCGCAGTCGCAGTGCTGATTCGTGTTGCAGTTCATCATTCCAAATGGTTGCAATATTGCTCAAGGTTGCTTTGCTGGTGGCAAAGGCACCCCAATATGCTTTTGGTGCAATGGCGTGCGTTTCCGATAAAAAAACCACGTTGCCATTTTTGCCCGGTGCACGTTTAAGCATTGGTAAACATACCCGGGTGACCGCCACCGGTGCCAGGACATTAACGGCAAAATGGGCGTTCCACGATGTGAGGTTTTGCATAGCAAGCGGCGTCAATGGTTCCATATGACTGGCGGCGTGAAAAATTCCGTCGAGCCGTTTAAAACTGGCAAAAATTGTTTCCGCCATGCCTTTGTAGTCGGTTTCGGATGCGGTCAAAAAATCCAACACTATATTGGCGGGCTGCGCAAAACCTGCGGCTTCGATTGCGTCATAAACAGGGTCGAGCCGGGAATTCTTGCGACCGTGCAATATGACCGTCGCGCCGTATTTGGCAAATGTCATTGCGGCGACGCGCCCTATGCTACCGGACGCACCGGTGACCAAAATGACCCGGTCTTTCAGGCAGCCATCGACCGGCTGATAATCGGCGGCGACCGTGCCAAAACCGACAAGAGAAGGGGTGTTATGCATATCGCCTGCCTGGTTCGGAGTGGATGATTTTTAATGCCGCATCGGCGGCGGCAACGCCGTTACGCACCGTGCCTTCAATGGTCGCGGGATAGTTTCGCTGGGGATTCGCCACATCATCACCGGCTAGAAAAATTCGCCGCGAGGCGGTGAGGTGAGAGGGTCTTGGGGCATCCGGCGTGCAGGCAAAGGTGGCGAATTTCTCGCGAATCACTTTTTGCCAGGTCGGCTGAGGCAGCGTGGGGGCGAATTGGCGCAGCTCTGCCAATGTCTTCGCCGCCAAGGTATCGGCGTCCAATAAATCGTGTGGCCCGGATGCAGAAATCACCGCTGACACCACCAGTTCGGTCGTTGCCAAACTGCCAAATAGTTGACGGCGGTCAAAAAACCAGTGCACGACGCCTTGTGTTTGGCCAATCATGGCGCTGGGTAGCGCGGTGGGGGTATCAAAGCCCATGTAAATCGTCGTAATCGGCTGGTAGCTCAGTGCCGTCGCTGATGGCGTCAGTTCGTTACCCAACGGTGCCGAAGGCAGCAAGTCGTCCCGCTGATGCGGACCAACCGCAATGATCACAGCGTCAAACGACTGGTGTGTATCGCCGATCTGCAAAATGACCTGCTGCTCGTGCTCGGTTACCGATAACACCCGTTGCCCGAGATTCACCCGCCCGCCACGTTGGCTGACCCAAATTGCCGCCGGCGCCGGAAAGAGCGCGGTCAGATTCACGGTTGGTAACAACAAATCGCTGGCCTCGCGTTTGCCGGCCAGCGCGTCGCGCAGCACGTTGGCAAATACTTGTGCTGAGGCCGATTCGATGGGGGTATTCAGTGCGGAAACTGTTAATGGCTGCCAAAGATACCGAATCAAATTTGCGGATTGGCCAAATTGGCGCAGCATTGCCGCAACGGTCAATGCGGAATCGATTTTAAAATCGAGCTTTTGCAATCGCCGCATCATGTGAATGGCCTTGAATCGGTCGGACCATGTGAGCCCTTTTGCCGTCAACAATGCCGCTGCCATATGAAATGGCGCTGGCAATCGCGGTGCCCGCAATAGAAAATGCGGCGGCATTGCCAAACTGAGCGGAATACGCTTAAAAACTGTGTCAGCCAGACCGATCAAATTGATCAGCCGCAGCAACTCAACGTAGGCACCTGACAAAATATGCTGTCCGTTGTCCAGCTCACGGCCTAGATAGTCAATACGGCGGGCGCGCCCGCCGAGAATTCGCGCGGCCTCAAAAACAGTCGATTCACCGCCGCATTCGGTGATGCGCACTGCCGCTGCCATGCCGGAATAGCCGCCGCCTATAACGGCAATATGTGGTTTTGTCACAGCACCTTCTCAATGGCTGGGTCTAATTTGTTACCCAGGTTTTCCATGCCAGCCAAAGTTTGCGAATGGGGGTTAACGAGATCCGTTGGTGAAGAACCTTGAAGCCATCACGTGCAATTTCATCAAGCAGGGTGCGGTAAATGGCCGACATAATTAGTCCAGGCCTTTGCGGGCGACGATCTTCGGCTGAAAGTGCCTCAATCGCCTTGTTATACAACGACTTTGCCCGCTCGGTTTGAAATGTCATCAATGCAACAAATTGGGGGGTGTGGATTGCCGACAGCACATCGGACAGTGGCACGCCAAACTGATCGAGTTCCTGTTGCGGTAGATATACCCGGTCGCGGCGCGCGTCTTCGCCGACGTCGCGAATGATATTGGTCATTTGGAACGCCAGCCCGAGATTTTCGGCGTATTCCAGTGTTTTTGTATTGGTATAGCCAAAAATACTGGCCGACAATTGCCCAACCACGCCAGCCACACGATGACAATATTGGTGCAACTCATCCCAGTCGCGATAGCGTTTTTTGGTCAGGTCCATTTCCATTCCGTCGATAATTTCATTCAACCGAGCAGCGTCAACTTTGAAATGCACGGTCGCAGGTGCCAGCGCTTTGCTGACCGGATGGGTCGGGTGACCGGCAAATAGGTTGGCGATTTCGGACCGCCACCAGCCCAATTTAGCCCTCGCCACGTTGGCGTCGGATACCTCATCGGCGATGTCATCAACTTCGCGGCAAAACGCGTATAACGCCGTGATGGCCCGGCGTCGATCCGGCGGCAGAAACCGAAAGCTGTAATAAAAGCTCGAGCCACTGGCCGCTGCCTTTTTAGAACAATATTGGTCAGGTGTCATTTGAATTTTAACAATGCGGGCGGGCCGATCTTGAACCAGTCCCATTTGGAAAGTTTAGGGCGATAACGAAACACATCGCCGTTTACGGCGTCAATTTTATCGAGAATCGCCAATCCCCCGGCGACAATTAGTCGCAGTTCGGCACCAAATCGGCCAGACATTTGGTATGAAAGCGGCGCACCGGCCAGCATCATGTCACGGGCCCGATCCGTTTGAAAGCGCATCATTTGTTGCCACGCGTGGTTATTGGTTGCGTTGGCAATATCGGCGTTGTCGATGCCAAATCTGATTAAATCATCTTGTGGTAAATAAACGCGCCCGACACTGTTTTTTTGCCAATCAATTGCGACGTCCTGCCAGTGATTAATGAGTTGCAGTGACGAACAAATCTGGTCGCTGAGCGTTAATTTTTCCGGCGTTGCGGTCTGATACAAATGTAAGATGAGGCGGCCAATCGGGTCTGCGGAACGCCGACAATAGTCCATTAATTCGTCAAAACTTGCGTATTGGGTTTGGGTCACGTCTTGTTTAAACGCGTCCAACAAATCCCGGAATAGGGAAATTGGCAGCCGGTGAAGTCGAATGACCTCGGCCAATGCCTGAAATAATGGCGAGTCGGTTGGCTTGGCTTGGTCAATTTTGTCCAATTCCGCTGAATAAGCGTTCAGTTTGCCAATGCGTTCCGCGTCCGAAAAATCGCCTTCGTCGGCAAAGTCATCGGCACTGCGTGCGAATGCATAAATAACTTCCACAGGATGCCGTAAACGCCGCGGTAAAAGCAGCGAGGCGACTGGAAAATTCTCGTAGTGTTCGACTGGCACTGGTGATCGATTGGCAAGAGGTAGGTAGATGGGGGCGCGATAGGTCGGCTGCGGGTCGGAGGCAAAATGCGGTTTTATGCGTGGTCCTTAACGCTGCGGATTATAGGCGCGGATAGGCATAAATGAGTTGCGCCGCGCTGAATGAAGGGTTGAATCGGTTATAATTTCTGGCTACCTGTAACAGTTAACACGTGCGAGTGTGGCGGAATTGGTAGACGCACTGGATTTAGGTTCCAGCGCCGTAAGGTGTGTGGGTTCGAGTCCCTCCACTCGCACCATTTTTTTCGTATTGGTCGTACTTTTCGCATTTGCGAATTCTGCAGCCATGTTTGTGTGCAATCTTTCAGGAACTCAGGAACGTATTATGCAAGCCGAAACCTCTCAAGCCGCGAACAATCTGGAACGCAATATTCATTTGTCGTTACCGGCAACCGACATCGAGTCGGAAATTAACTCCCGCTTGAAGCGGATCGCGCGGACGGCAAAAATGCCTGGATTTCGCCCCGGCAAGGTGCCTTTTAATATGGTCGCCAATCAATATGGTTTTCAGGTGCGTCAGGAAGTCATGTCTGACGTGGTGCAAAAATCGTTTGCCGATGAATTGCAAAAACAACAGCTGCGGATCGCCGGTTACCCGCGTTTTGCGCCGGCAAATTCGGGCGAATCAGCGGACAAATTCGAATTTACGGCGACATTTGAGGTCTATCCAGAAGTCAAAATTGGCTCGCTGGCCGGAAAACCGCTCAACCGTCCGGACGTATCGGTTGGTGAAAAAGATGTTGAAAACACCC
>JANPNU010000582.1:0-8852 GCA_031427615.1 Burkholderiales bacterium | reverse complement strand
TCGTTCAATCCAATTTGGATTGCCTGTGGTTCGTTATAAAAAGGGCTGCACGCTCGATGGCGGGCGCTCATTTTTGTCACAAGACAGCGCTTTTTTCCTTCCTCCTGTGCTCATTTGTCCACTACGGCCAGCTATGCCGTGGTCGGTCAGCTAAAAAATCACTCGTCCATTCACTGCCAAAAGCCCGGCATGGCTTTCCGGTTCAGCGGGCACGGCGCGCGCGCCGCAAACCCCCCGCTTCACCTCATCAAACGTGCCCCCATGAAATAGGCAGGCTAGTCGGGTCGGCCCCGGTAGAGGCGCACGGAAAATGATCAACCGCCACATTCGCCGCACGCTCACTTTTGCTGGCAATTGTTAAATTCGCCCCCACTCGCCAATCCGGCCAAGTAAAATAACGTTTTGCCCCCAATCCCCATCGGAGAAAATTATGGCTCTCGTTTCCATGCGCCAATTGCTCGACCACGCCGCCGACAACAGTTACGGCATCCCGGCATTCAACGTTAATAATCTGGAGCAGGTGCAGGCCATCATGGAAGCGGCATCTGAGTTGGATTCGCCGGTCATCATGCAAGCCAGTGCGGGCGCACGCAAATATGCGGGCGAAACCTTCTTGAAATATTTGATTGAAGCCGCGGTCGAAACCTATCCGAATATTCCAGTGGCGATGCATCAAGATCACGGTCAAAGCCCGACCGTGTGCCAGCAAGCGATGCGCCTGGGATTTTCGAGTGTGATGATGGACGGCTCATTACAAGCCGACGGCAAAACCATTGCGAGTTATGAATACAATGTTGATGTTACCCGCCGCGTGGTCGATATGGCGCACATGATTGGTGTGTCCGTCGAGGGTGAGTTGGGTTGTCTGGGCTCACTTGAAACCATGAAAGGAGACAAGGAAGACGGCCACGGCACTGATTCGACCATGACGCGCGATCAGCTTTTAACTGATCCGAATGAAGCGGCCGATTTTGTTAAAAAAACCGGTGTGGACGCGTTGGCAATTGCCATTGGCACCTCACACGGCGCCTATAAATTTACCCGCAAACCAACCGGCGACATTTTGGCCATCGACCGCATTAAGGCCATTCACGCGCGGATCCCGAACACCCATTTGGTGATGCACGGTTCATCAAGTGTCCCGCAAGAATTGCTCGATATTATTCGTGTCAACGGCGGCGACATGAAAGAAACCTACGGTGTGCCGGTCGAAGAAATTCAGGAAGGCATCAAACACGGTGTGCGCAAGATCAACATCGACACCGACATCCGCTTGGCCATGACCGCCGCGGTGCGCAAATTCCTGAACGAAAACAAGTCACACTTTGATCCGCGTGATTATCTGAAACCGGCGCGTGCCGCTGCCAAGGCCATTTGCACCTTGCGTTATCAACAATTTAACTGTGCCGGGCAAGCGTCAAAAATAAAGCCACTCACGTTAAGCAAGATGGCCGATCGATATGTAAAGGGTGAATTGTTGCAGGTCGTGAAATAGGTGGTGGCGAGATCAATGCTTGGAAAGAATTGCGCATGTATCAATCGGCCATTCAATCACTGCCATTAATCGCACGCGGCAAAGTCCGCGACATCTACGCCGTTGGCACCGATAAGTTATTGCTGGTGACCAGTGATCGTTTATCGGCCTATGACGTCATCCTGCCGACGCCGATCCCACACAAGGGTGAAATTTTGGTGGCCCTCGCCAACTTCTGGTTCAACAAACTCGGCCACATTGTGCCCAATCAGCTCACCGGCATTGACCCTGAGTCGGTGGTGTCAGCCAGCGAGCGTGACCAGGTGCGAGGCCGCGCCATCGTGGTTAAAAAATATCAGGTGTTGCCCATCGAAGCAGTGGTGCGCGGATATCTGGAAGGATCGGGCTGGGCGGAGTATCAGCAATCACAGAGCGTTTGTGGTGTGCCATTGCCAGCCGGTTTGCAGCGCGCGTCAAAATTGCCCGGGCCGATTTACACACCTGCGACCAAGGCCGAAGCCGGTGCACACGATGAAAATATTGATTTCGCAACGACTGAAAAAATCATCGGCCCGACACGCGCGGCAGCAGTGCGTGATGTCGCGATTCGCCTGTACCAAGAGGCGGCCGATTTTGCGCTGACCAAGGGCATCATCATCGCCGACACCAAATTTGAATTCGGTGTGGATGCCGAGGGTGTGTTGCATGTGATTGATGAAGTACTGACGCCGGACTCTTCGCGCTTCTGGCCGCTGGACACCTACAAGGTCGGTGTGTCACCGGAAAGTTTTGACAAACAATACATACGCAACTGGCTCGACAGCATTGGTTTTAATCGCAAGCCACCGGCCCCCGAGGTGCCCGCCGAGATTGCCCAGAAAACCAGCGACAAATATCGTGAGGCACTGGTTAGGCTCACCGCGTAGATACGCAACGCCGCTGTAGGTGTTGGGCGTTCGACGTTCGACGTTCAGCGTTCGGCGTTCGGATGAGATTCCTCGTCGCACAAAAATAAAATGCGTGCTCTGTCGGCATGACAGTGCCTAATGTTTGGTCATCTAATCGTTGGGCCTATGCACCGCAGCCTGCCATCGAATGCTTTAGGTGCGGTGAAAACGACGGGCCGGTATGGCATTGTGGAATTTCAAAAAGGCAACGTCTAAAAACCCACAAATTTCGTCATTCCGGCCCTTCGACGGGCTCAGGATGAACCGGGCACTTGCCCGAGCCGGAATCCAGTCTTTTTGTATTTTCAATAACTTGTCCACCTCTGGATCCTGTCCGGAGCCTGCCCTGAGCGAAGCCGTAGGGTCGGGATGACGGGATTTTTAGAAGTTCCCAAAAGCAAAATACAAGCAATGGCGCGCGGTTTCGGCGCTTTTTGCCCGGAGTGTGGCGTCTGACAACGAGTTTGAAATCGATTACTTGCGCCGTTCGATTAATGCGTAGGCGGTGTGATTGTGGATCGATTCAAAATTTTCCGCCTCCACTTTGTAAGCGGTGATGCGTGACTCG
Organism: Burkholderiales bacterium; assembly: GCA_031427615.1. GTDB lineage: Bacteria > Pseudomonadota > Gammaproteobacteria > Burkholderiales > Usitatibacteraceae > UKL13-2. Next base: position 5,863 of record JANPNU010000582.1, on the reverse strand, counting down.
CGATTCAGTGCGGCGGCGATATCGCGCACCAGGTCTTCAACAAATTTTGGATTGTCATAGGCGCGTTCGGTGACAAATTTTTCGTCGACGCGTTTCAGAATACCGTAAAGCTCACTGGACGCTTCGGCCTCGGCCAAACGAATGATTTCATCCGCTGTCATCCCGCTGGCAGTCGTCTCGGCGGTGATGGTGATGTGGGAGCGTTGGTTGTGTGCACCGTATGCAGAAATTTCTTTCGAGCACGGACACAAGCTGGTGACCGGTGCCAGCACCCTGGTGCTGACGCGGATGATGTCACCATCAATCTCGCCCATCAGGGTGACTTCATAATCGAGCAATGATTTAACCAGTGACACTGGTGCGGTTTTTTCGATAAAGTACGGAAACGTTACCTCGATGTGTCCCTGAACCACGCCCAGTTTCGCGGTCATGCGTCTGAGCAGTGCGGCGATTTCTACCGTATCAAAAGCAATCTGACTGGTGCGTTCGGCTTCCAATAACTCAACAAAACGCGACATATGCGTGCCCTTGACGTCCTCGCGCAATTTCACGGTCATCGAAAAGGTGCCAATGGTATGTTGCGATTGGCCATCCGCAGATTTAACGATTAATGGATGGCGAATGCCGCGAATGCCGACACGGTCGATGGCAATATGGCGCTCGTCAACCCGGCCTTGCACGTCGGCAATGTCGGAAGAGGCGTCGGCTGTGGCTTGATCGGGCAAAAGGTTGGGGTCGCGTTGATTCATGATGTGCCAATTTGGTGAGCGGTGATTTTACCACTCCTGCCTCGCGCTCCCTTGTGGAACCGCCAACAGTGGCAAAATTGCGCCCTGCAATTGCAGGCCAAACATGGTTTGCAAAACGAAAAAAAGGGCACCCGTGCGGGCACCCTTTCAAATTGAATAACCTTTATAAAATTGCGGCTATTTGTTGTATGCCGTCTCGCCGTGTGAAGTGATATCAAGACCTTCGCGCTCGTCATCTTCAGAGGCACGCAGACCAACGACCAATTTGACGATCAGCATGGTGATCACTGTTGCCACCGCTGACCAAAGCACCGCCACCCCCACCGCCTTGGCCTGAATCAATACCTGCTCACCAATGGATGTGAAACCAGTGGTCGCGGTGACCCAGTCGGTGACAAAACCCGGCCCACCCAATGCGGGCGAAACAAATACACCGGTGAGCAAGGCACCAACAATTCCGCCGACGGCGTGCAGACCAAACACATCGAGTGAATCGTCCACTTTGAGAATGCGCTTTAGGCCATTCACGCCCCACAAGCAGGCCACACCACCGATCACACCGATGGCCATGGCACCACCAATGCCGACATTACCGGCCGCAGGCGTGATCGCCACCAAACCGGCAACCGCACCCGACGCCGCACCCAGCATGGAGGGTTTGCCTTTTAACATCCACTCGGCGAAGGTCCAAGCCAATACTGCGCAGGCGGTGGCGAGCAAGGTATTCATAAACGCCAACACTGCCGAGTTGCCTGCCTCCAGCGCCGAGCCGGCGTTGAATCCAAACCAGCCGAACCACAATAACGAGGCGCCGATCATGGTCATGGTCAAATTGTGCGGGGTCAAGGCCTCTTTGCCGTAACCGATCCGTTTTCCCAACATGGCGGCGGCCACCAAACCGGCCACACCTGCGTTGATGTGCACCACCGTGCCGCCGGCGAAATCAAGCGCACCCAACTGCCACAGGTAACCCGCTTTCGCATTCAGGCCTTCAACCAATTTTGGATCGGTGTAGGCGTCCGGGCCCATCCAAAACCAAACCATATGCGCAATCGGCAGGTAGCTGATGGTGAACCAGATCGCCACAAACAACAATACGGCAGAAAATTTCATGCGTTCGGCAACCGAGCCCAAAATCAGACAACAGGTAATCGCCGCAAACGTCGCCTGAAATGCCGCAAACAACATTTCCGGAATGACCACGCCTTTGCTGAAGGTCGCCGCCATGGCGAATTCGCCCTTGGCAACATTGGCAATGCCGTTAAAGAATACCCGGTCAAAGCCGCCGATAAACCGGTTGCCCTCTGTAAACGCGAGGCTATAACCGTAAACAACCCACAACACGGTTATGAGCGAAAACGTCATAAAGACCTGCATCAACACGGACAGCATGTTTTTGGAACGGACCAAGCCGCCATAAAACAGTGCCAACGCCGGCACACTCATGAGCAATACCAATGCGGTCGATAACAGCATCCAAGACACATCACCCTTGTTGGGAACGGGCGCGGCCACCGCTGCGGTTGTTGGTGCTGCCGCTGGTGCGATTGTTGGTGCGGCTGCTGTTACCGCACCAGCTACGGCGGTTGTTGTTTCCGCCTTATGGTCTTGCGCAACCACCGCATGAGAAAACGCGACGCTCGCCAACAGCGCCAGACAGGCCAATCCGATTTTCAGTTTCATTTTATTGGCTCCTGTTTACAATGCATCCGCGCCGGTTTCACCGGTTCGAATTCGCACGACTTGTTGAAGATCAAAAACAAAAAATTTTGCCGTCGCCAATCTTGCCGGTGTTGGCGGATTTTTCAATGGCTTCAACAACCGATTCAACCATATCGTCCTTGATCGCCACGTCGATTTTTACCTTGGGCAAAAAATCAACGACATACTCGGCGCCGCGATATAACTCGGTGTGGCCTTTTTGACGGCCAAACCCTTTTACTTCCATCACCGTGATGCCCTGAACACCAATGGCGGACAACGCCTCACGAACTTCATCGAGCTTGAATGGCTTGATGACGGCAGTGACCATTTTCATGTTGAGACTCCTGTTGATATAAAAAACCGGTCCATCGTGATGACTGACCCGTGATCGTTTTGTTTGATTAGAAAGTTTTTGAAACAAATGCAATCAATCGTGCCTTGGACCAGTCCTTGCCGAGCACGGTGTAGTTGGCCTCAATGGCGCGGGTGGATTTAAAGTACGCGCCGGTTGCCCAGCCGCCACCCAGGTCATAAGTGGCACCGGCCTTGTAAACGTTATAAGTCAGCGCATCATTTTTCTTGACGGTCTGCCTGGCGATTTGTGCATTCAGGGTTAGTTTCGGCATTACTTCTTGCGACCAATTCAGCTCAAAAAACGACGAGCCTTTGCTGTTGGAGATGCCAAATAGCGTGCTGGTGGAGCGGGAATATTTGGTGCTCCACGCGCCTCCAGAAAGACCCAAATAGACCTCATCGGTATTGGCTGATGGATTAAATGCCTTGCTGGATGGATATTCGTATCGCAAATAGCCGATATCCATGGTGATGTCTTTGACCACTTCAAACTTGTAACCCGCAAACAGGTCCAGCTCAAGATTTGCATTGGTGTTGAATCCGCCCGCTTTGGCGCCGTCCTTGAGCCATTTGATGTTGGTTAGAAAGGCCCCTGCATAAAAGCCGGATGAATGGCTGTAGTCCAGATTGAGTTGCAGCGCCGGTTTTTCAGAAGTCTGGGCAATGCCACGATATTCATACTCGCTATAGACCGAAATCTTGGTGGCGAGTGTGTGCTCAGATGCGGGCGGAGCCGCTTGCTGTGCATTGGCGAGTGACGTTGCCAATGTGGCGAGCAATGCGGCGGAGAGGGCGGTCACAGTCGATTGCGTTTTCATGCGATTTCCTCTTTTCGTAAGTGGCGAACAAATATCTTCACCATGAGGAGTAGCACATTGCGTGCCACGCGCAGGCGCGCCAAAATCGCCCCGATTTGTTTGAATAACGGCCCAAAATGACGAAAATGTCGATTGAATGCACTCATCCTGCGCCGGACAAAACGTCGATGCACCAATTGTGGGCGGCTTGATCACCGTTGTCTTTTTGGTGCCTGGCGCGTTTGAAGCAAAGACGATCCATCCCTGTGCTGCCGAATTGACCAGCCGAGCTAAAATAAGCCATGTCCACACCCAACCCTAATCTCGACAAACTTACCGCCCTCGCCCAACGGGTCGGTGAAGCCATCGCCGCCTCCCCTGCCGGTGCGTTGGAAAAAAACGCCCGCCAACATTTCATATCGCAGCTGGCCAATCAGGGTCTGGTGACGCGTGAGGAGTTTGACGGGCAACGTCTGTTATTGGAAAAGACCCGTTTGAAACTCGCCACGCTGGAAGCAAAACTGGCCGCGCTGGAATCCGGTCACGTTATTGCCGCTGCACCAGAACAAGCAAAATAATGTCCCTCGCCGTATTGACCAGCCGCGCCCTGACAGGCATGGAAGCGCCGCCTGTGACTGTCGAAGTGCACCTGGCCAATGGCTTGCCCGCATTTACCATCGTTGGCCTGCCTGAGTTGGAGGTCAAGGAAAGCAAGGACCGGGTGCGCGCGGCGTTGCTCAATGCACGTTTTGAATTCCCCGCCCGACGAATCACCGTGAATCTTGCACCGGCTGACCTGCCGAAAGACAGCGGGCGATTCGATTTGCCGATTGCGATTGGTATCTTGGTTGCCACCGGCCAACTGCCGGGTGACAAATTACATCTGTATGAATTTGCAGGTGAGCTGGCATTAACCGGTGATCTGCGTCCCATACGGGGTGCACTGGCGATGACCCTTAAAGCGCACGGCGACGGTCGTGCCTTTATTTTGCCAAAGGCCTCGGCGGTGGAAGCCGCGCTAGTCACGGACGCAACGGTGTTGGCGGCCGATAATTTGTTGCAGGTGTGCGCCCATCTCGCCGGACGTGAGTTGATCGCACCATATGTACCGGTCGCCGAAGAAAAGTTCGGGCGGATAACGGTGGCCGATTTTGCCGACGTCAAAGGTCAGAGCGCGGCCAAACGTGCGCTTGAAATTGCCGCAGCTGGTGGTCACAGCATTTTGATGATGGGCCCGCCCGGCACCGGCAAGACCATGTTAGCGCAGCGCTTTCCGGGCATATTGCCGGCAATGACCGATCGCGAAGCACTTGAAGCGGCCGCGGTGCAGTCGCTCACCGGGGGATTTAAACTGGCGCGCTGGAAACAACGGCCATTTCGTAGTCCGCATCACACCGCCTCGGGTGTGGCGTTGGTGGGTGGCGGTTCCAATCCGCGCCCCGGTGAGATTTCGCTGGCACACCACGGTGTATTGTTTCTGGATGAATTGCCGGAGTTTGATCGTAATGTGCTTGAGGTGTTGCGTGAACCGCTTGAGTCGGGCCGCATCACCATTTCACGCGCTGCGCGCCAGGCGGATTTCCCCGCGGAATTTCAGCTGGTGGGCGCGATGAATCCCTGCCCGTGTGGTTATCTTGGGCACTACACCAACAAATGTCGTTGCACACCGGATCAAATTCTGCGTTACCGCGCAAAAATATCCGGTCCATTGTTGGATCGCATTGATTTGCAAATTGAAGTGCCGGCGGTGCCGCAGCTTGATTTGGTCAAATCCCAGCAGGGGGAGTCGAGTGCGGTGATTCGTACGCGGGTTGAGGCGGCGTTTCAGCGACAGCTCATGCGTCAGCAAAAACCCAACGCCAAGCTGGATGTGAAGGATATTGACACACTGTGTGCCCCCTCGTCCGCCGGCGAAACACTATTAAAAAGTGCCATTCAAAAAATGGGTCTGTCGGCACGCGCGTATCATCGGGTATTAAAGGTTGCCCGCACCATTGCCGATCTGGACGCAAGTGAATCGGTTGAGATGCCTCACATTGCCGAGGCGATCCAGTATCGACGCATGGATAAATCGTCCAGCAATTAAACCGAGATTTTCCATTAGGCGTCCCTTCGGGACTGTTTGGTTGCTGGTGGGCTATTTTTGGCGTATTTCCTGTTTCTTCCTCTCGAATAGCCAGCTATTCGTTCGTCAGTCAACAGAAAATCCACTCAAAAAGTAACCTCACCATCATCCCAAACCCTGATGGAAAATCTCGG
>JANPNU010000581.1:0-2151 GCA_031427615.1 Burkholderiales bacterium | reverse complement strand
AGGACGAGGCGGGACAATGCCTCGCGCTCAGTTGGGGTCAGAATTAATACTACGCTCTTGCCCATGGGCCTCAGACGGCCACGCATTAACTTGCCGATATATTGCATTTGCCGGTTCATGCCACCGTGTTTGTTGGGGTTGATACGTTTGGCATCCAGCAACGCATCCAGCAGAATTTCCGGCAGCTGGAATTTTTTCAGAGTGTCCACAGAAAGGCCGACCAATTCCTCGCCGACCTTTTGTAAGGCGGTCATGCGGCGTTTTGCCTCGCTTTTACTGATAGAATTTTCTTCGAAATCGTCTTCCACGGCTTTACTTTTCCGGCTTTTTGGCTAATTAAGCGGCCATCATACCTTAGCCACCCCATCGATTGATCCCGCCCGTAATTGATTATTGTTTAAATCAGGTTTATTCATCCCATGTCCTCCTCCATGCTGCAATCCGCTGCCGAACAAGCACTTCAATTCGCAAAATCCAAGGGTGCATCCGCCGCCGAGGTTGAGGTGTCGACGTCCGTCGGTCAAAATGTCACCGTGCGTTTGAATGAGGTGGAGACCATTGAGCATAATCGCGATAAGGGGCTGGGTGTCACGGTCTATTTGGGACAAAAGCGTGGCAATGCCTCGACCTCCGACCTATCCGCTGCTGCGATCGCCCGCACCGTCGAAGCGGCCATGGCGATTGCGACTTACACAGCGGCCGATGAATTTGCCGGTTTGGCAGACCCGGCACGACTGGCCAAGCCGCCATTTGCATCCTTTGATTTGTATCACCCATGGTTGCCGTCGATCGACAATGCGGTTGCCATTTGCCGCGAAATGGAAGCCGCGGCGTTTGCTGTTGATAAACGAATTGATAACAGTGAAGGCGCAACCTTATCCACGTCTGAGTCGGATTTTATTTATGCAAATTCGGCGGGATTTACGGGTGGATACCCGACCTCCAGTCACAGCGCCAGCGTGACCATGATCGCCACCTCGGCGGCGGGTATGCAGCGGGATTATTGGTATAGCGTCGCGCGCGCGCAACGAGGGCTGGAAACACCCGCCAGTATTGGACTTCGGGCGGGTCAGCGAACAGTCTCGCGTCTCAATGCACGACGTATTCCGACTTGTGAGGCGCCGGTTATTTTTGATGCGACCATGTCACCGAGTTTGATTGGCGCGTTTGTTGGCGCAGTGAGTGGCTCCTCGCTTTATCGCAAGTCGAGTTTTTTAATGGACAGTATTGGCACCGAGGTATTTGCCAAATCAATTTCCATTTACGAAGATCCATTTGTTATTCAGGGGCTGGCCAGCGGTCCATTTGACAGCGAAGGCGTGGCAACCATTGCACGTGATGTCGTCAAAGACGGTGTGTTGCAGGGATACTTCCTGTCCAGTTATTCAGCTCGTAAACTCGGCATGCAGAGTACCGGTAATGCCGGCGGCAATCATAATTTGATGGTTTCCCACGACGATATTGATTTGGCAGCCCTGCTCAAAAAAATGGGGCGTGGCCTGTATGTGACCGAAACCATGGGGCACGGTGCCAACAATGTGACCGGCGATTATTCGTTGGGAGCGGCCGGTTTTTGGGTTGAAAACGGCGAGATTCAGTTTCCGGTCGAGGAAATTACCATTGCCGGAAATTTGCGAGACATGTTTAAGGGAATTGTCGCGATTGCCAATGATCATTTGCCTTACGGGTCGAAGCGAGTTGGTTCAGTGTTGGTTGATCGTATGTCGGTTGCGGGCGAATAATCTCGATCGAGGCGAATGTTGAAATGAGCAGCCGACGAAAATTTTTGGGTGCATCGGGCGCCGCGCTGGCGTCTGTTCCGTTGGCGGCAGCGGCACAATCATCAGCATTGCCGGTCATTAAGTGGCGCATGACATCCAGTTTCCCAAAGAGTTTGGACACGATTTATGGTGCGGCAGAAGGGATCGCTCGTCGTGTGAGCGCTGCCACCGGTGGAAAATTTCAAATTCAGGTATTTGCAGCTGGCGAAATCGTGCCCGCATTGCAGGCCATGGATGCGGTGCAGAACAACACTGTTGAATGCGCCCATACCGCTCCCTATTTTTATTTTGGCAAAGATCCGACGTTTGCATTTGGCTGTGCGGTGCCATTCGGCATGAATGCTCGCCATCAAAACGCCTGGATGTATTA
>JANPNU010000580.1:0-4057 GCA_031427615.1 Burkholderiales bacterium | reverse complement strand
GGGATATCTTCAATCAGCAAATGTCCGCGCGCCAGGATACAGGCGATCGCCAGCCGAATTTGCCTATCCTTGCCGAGAATGATTTCGCCCGCCCGCGCCAGCACCGACCCGATGGGGCCATCCGGCAGGGCTAAATTTGCGTTGTGATGGGCGGAGTCTTTTTTTTCAAACAACATGACTGACATTTCTGGTCTTTCCGCGATTTTACCGCGTCATTGTGATCGATTGATTGCCTTGCATGAATCCCCCGATTCCCCCGATCGGGCAGCCAAAATTCATGGATGACGTTTTGTTATTGCCGATGGGACAACTTTCCGCGAGAATGGTTTGATGACGACCCACCTAAAATCCGCGTTAATTACCCATCCGATTTGCCTGCAACATGAAATGGGCCCGCATCACCCTGAATCCCCGGACAGGTTGCGGTCGGTATTGTGGCATCTGGAGAATGCGGGATTGACGGCGAAAATGCAAGCAATCGAGGCACCCCTCGCGAGCGAATCCTCCCTCGCCGCCACCCACGAGCCCGACTACGTGGCGCATATTTTTGCCGTCGCGCCACATCAGGCCTATGCTTACCTGGATCCAGACACGGCCATGAACAGGTATTCGCTGGAGGCTGCACGCCATGCTGCCGGCGCGGTGATCGCCGGTATAGACGGCGTGATGACCGGGGCGATCAAAAATGCTTTTTGCGCGGTGCGCCCGTGCGGCCACCACGCGACTTATGATCAGGCGATGGGTTTTTGTATTTTTAATAATGTTGCGGTGGGTGCCCGCCACGCCATCAATGAATATGGGCTGAGTCGGGTCGCCATTCTGGATTTTGATGTGCATCATGGCAATGGCACCGAGGATATTTTTCGCAATGAGAAACGGGTGTTGTTCTGCTCAAGCTTTCAACATCCGTTTTATCCGGGAACGGGTGCGGATAGTGGCAATGATCACATCATCGCCACACCATTGGCGACGCGAACCGACGGGGCTGCGTTTCGGCGGGCGATCGAGGCCAGCTGGTTTCCTGCATTGGAAGAATTCAGGCCAGAACTAATCATCATTTCTGCTGGCTTTGACGCTCATCGGGACGATCCACTCGCCTCACTCGAATTAACGGAGGCGGATTACGTCTGGATTACGCAGCAAATTTGTGGGATTGCCGACCGCCATTGTGAAGGACGGATTGTGTCGGCGTTAGAGGGCGGCTACAACCTGACCGCGCTTGGGCTAAGTGCCGCCGCACATGTCGGCGTATTGGTGCAATAGGTGCAATAGGTGCATTGGGTGCAATAGGTGCTACCAAGTGCAATCACGACTGCGGAAAATGTGATTTTTACCCTCAAATGATGTCCGGACTCAAGTCGGCACACGTTGGCCCTTGTTATCTTGCCACGTTTCACAACGCGAATGGACGGTTGCCAAAAGTGAAGAGGGCGATTGGTTCCGCTGATTATTTGGTGCCGAATATCTTGTCACCCGCATCACCGAGGCCGGGAATGATGTATCCGATTTCGTTCAGATGTGAGTCAATCGCCGCTGTGAAAATCTCGACATCCGGGTGGGCTTTTTCAAGACGGGCGATACCCTCCGGTGCGGCCACCAGCACCAAACCCTTGATGCGTATGGCGCCGGCTTTTTTGAGCATATCGATGGTGGCAATCATCGAACCGGCGGTGGCCAGCATTGGGTCGAGAATGATGGCAGTGCGTTCGTTGAGCTGGCCAACCATACGCTCCAGGTAGGGTTCGGGCTGCAGTGTTTCATGGTTGCGGGCAATGCCAACCACACTGACCTTGGCGGAGGGAATGACATCGAGCACGCCTTCGAGCATGCCCAATCCGGCGCGTAAGATGGGGACCAAGGTCACTTTCTTGCCCTCGATGCGTTCAACTTCAACCGGGCCACACCAACCCTCCAACATGGTTTTTTCCAGTTTGAAATCACGGCACGCTTCGTAAGCAAGCAAACGGCCGAGCTCTTGGGTGATTTCACGAAAGCTTTTAGTCGATATATCTTTGGCGCGCAACAAACCGATTTTATGGCGAACAAGCGGATGGCGAATTTCAGAAACAGGCATTATTTTTCCAGCGAAGGTTAACGGCGAAAGGAGAGGTTGCGGGTCAATGAAAGCATGCGTTTGGCGGCAGCTTAGTGATGCAAAATTTTCGACAGGAAGTCCTGCGTGCGTTGATTGCGTTGCGAACCAAAAAATTCATTTTTGGTGCAGTCCTCAAGAATAATACCGCCGACGTCCATAAAAATGACGCGTTGGGCAACTTTCTTCGCAAATCCCATTTCGTGGGTCACCACCATCATGGTCATGCCGTCATTGGCCAGTTCAACCATCACATCCAGCACTTCATTGATCATCTCCGGATCAAGCGCCGAGGTTGGTTCGTCAAACAGCATACAAATTGGGTCCATGGCCAGTGCGCGCGCAATCGCCACCCGCTGTTGCTGTCCGCCGGACAGTTGTGCCGGAAATTTATCTTTATGGTCAATCAGACCAACACGATCGAGCAACTTGAGTCCGGTTTCACGCGCTTCATCTTCACTGCGCCCCAGCACTTTGATTTGGGCGATCAGCAAATTTTGGGTCACACTCATGTGGGGAAATAATTCAAAATTTTGAAATACCATGCCGACTTTGGCGCGAAGTTTGGCCAGATTGGCGTTTTTTTCGCCGACTGATACGCCGTCAACCGCAATGGTGCCCTTTTGAAATGGTTCTAGGCCGTTGACCACCTTGATCAAGGTGGATTTGCCTGAACCGGATGGGCCGCAAACAACAACGACTTCGCCTTTTTCGACCTTGGTGGTGCAGTCGGTCAGGACCTGTTTGGTGCCGTACCATTTGCTGACGGAATTTATTTCGATCATCGCCATAATTTGTCCTTTTTTCTTAGGTGCAGCGTTGCACCTTCTGGTGCGCCGACTGATTCATTTGCGGAAATTTGCCGCTAAAAACAATTGCAGTTAGTTAGCCTGCATATTTCACGGGTCGGCCCCGCTTTGCTTAGCGCCTTGCCCGTGAAATATGCAGGCTAGATTCGTCCAGCGTCCATGCGCGCCTGAACATACTTGACCAGACGGGAAGCACCAAAACAGATGATGAGAAACACGAGGGCGACAAATACATACAGCTCGACAATACGGCCGCTGATTTGTCCGGCTTTGCTCGCGGCGCCCAAAAAGTCCTTGAGGCCAACCACATACACCAGCGACGTGTCCTGAAACAAAATAATCGCTTGTGTCAGCATGATCGGCAGCATATTGCGAAACGCTTGTGGTAACACCACGTGCCCCATCGACTGCCAGTAGTTCATGCCCAGTGCATAGGCCGCCCATGGCTGACCTCGGGGCACGGACTGGATGCCGGCACGAATAATTTCCGAGTAGTACGCAGACTCCACCATGATGAAGGCTACAACGGCAGAAGTGAACGGGCCGACGGCTTCGCCTTGTTGTCCGGTAAATTTTCCGACCAGCATCGGCGTCAGGAAATAAAACCAGAAAATCGCCATGATGAATGGAATCGAGCGAATCAGATTTACAAAACCCGCCGACGAATACGACAAAACCCGCCAACTCGATAGTCGCGCCATTGCCAGCAAGGTGCCAAAAAAAATGCCACCGACCAGGGCAATGCCAAAGAGCTTGAGTGACAATACCAAACCACCCCAAAGGAATGGCAGATTGTCGATGATCACTTTGAAATCAAAATCACCCATGATCAGTGCCCTCCCTGCGCAACGTAGCCGGGAACGGCGACTTTTTTCTCAAGCAGTCGCATCAAAAATACCACCGTAAGTGTAATGATGACGTAAATCAGCGTGGCGGCGGTAAAGGCCGGGAACGTCTGAAAAGTGTATTCGTTGATTTGCCGGGCTTGTGCGGTCAGTTCCAACACGCCAATGGTTAACGCCGTTGAGGAGTTTTTGAAAATGGTCAGGAACTCCGAGGTCATCGGTGGAATGATGAGCCGATAGGCCATTGGCAAAATCACGAAACGATAAACCTGCGGTAAGGTGAAGCCCATCGCCAGACCCGCGTTGGTTTG
>JANPNU010000579.1:0-2140 GCA_031427615.1 Burkholderiales bacterium | reverse complement strand
CCCGTTGACCGACATGCCTGTGATCGGATTCAAAATATGGCAATAACGCCGCCCGCCCGCATCGATATATCGCTCATAGTCACCGCTGGTTGCCACCGCCCCGCTGGCGATGGCCACGGTCGCCAATACTTGATTTTCATTGCGCGGATGGCGGATGCCGAGGGACCACGGTGATTGATCAAACTGCGGGCCGGTCACCACCACGTCACCGCCCAAATCAACAAATCCGTGTTGCACACCATGCCGAAGTAACACCGCCGCCGCCCGATCGGCCGCGTATTCTTTACCAAAGCCGCCAAAGTCGATTTCCATGCCCGCATCCAGCAACATCACGGCACCATGCGAGCGCACCACCCGTCGCCAGCCGATCAGAGGCAATACGGTCGCGATGGCCGCTTCAGTTGGCGGCGCACTCGCGGAAAAATCCCATACCCGTCGCAAAACGCCCGATGTGATGTCAAACAGGCCGTCGCTTTCAACAAAACATGAATCAGCAAAGTCAAGCATCTGAGCCGTTTCCGCGTCTATTTCGATCGGAACACCGCGCCCTGCTTGCCGATTTATTGTTGACACAATACTTTCTGGACGATAACGCGAATACTTGGCTTCGATGCGTCGCACTTCGGCGATGGCATCCTCAGCGGCCAACACCGCTGCCGCACGCGTGTTTGCAAACAACGTAATCGTGTTGTTGCAAGCCATCGCATGAAACCAAAAATCGAAGCGCTGCATTAACGTTGTGCTGATTGCGTCGCAGCCACGCCCATCAGAATTTGTAGACCAGACCGCTATTAATCAATCGTGCCGAAAGCGGCTCAAAATCCGGGCTGCCACCCCCGTTCAATTTCGCTGAACCACGCTGCAGGTAACGCGCGTAGCCGACGTCCCACGATAATTGATCGGTCAACTTCACGATAACTTTTAACGACGGCTCCCACGCCCCATACGCAGCGAGGCGTTGATCACTCGATGTGAATCGTGGCGCCGGTCGCTGGGTGATTTCGGCGCGATAAAAATCGGCTTGTGACTGTGAATAAAACCGTAATCCGGCCTCGATCTGCCAATGATCATTCATGGTTTGTAACCAGCTGCCGCTGATGGTGTGGGCACGAATGCCCCAGTCGTCGCGGTAATAACGATACTCGGCTGACACAATCGCAGCCAATTCTGGAAACGCGCGTTTGCCACGTGTGAGCCACGCAAAAATGGCGCGGCTATCGGGCCGGAGATCACGCAAAAACACACTGCCGGGCGTTTGACCATCGCGATACAACGAGAAAGTGAGTTTGTACGGATCGTTTAAATAGCCCGTGAGGCGGGTCACGGTCAAATTGGATTGAATCAGCGTGCGCCGATCAATCAATTGCGTGACCCCGACCAACCACTCGTTGGCGTCCCGTGCTGCGTTTAATTTTGAATCGGTCACCGACATGACCCGGTCATGACGCTTGCCAACTCCGAGTGCGAGTGTGGTGTTGCGCTCGTTAAAATCAAACGTGGCATTGAGGCCGTAGGCGTTGGAGTCGTAATCCTTTTCGTTGGAGGTCGCGAACGAAACACCCAGCGTATTTTCGTTGAGCGCGCCGTATTTGCGGGTCAGGCTGGCGTCACCGGCACGGCGTCGATCGGTGATAGATGCACCGGTCACAATCTGCACGGGTTTGCCCGTCGTGTTGGCAACTAATATTGGCGACGCACCACTGACCATATCAACGGTACCGCTGCCGGCTAATTCCCATTGTTCACCGATCGGTGTTTTGAACCACAGTACCGGCGCGGTCACTTTCATTCGGTCGTTGTCTTCGCGATACCAAAGAGAGCGTAAGCCCACCACCGCACCGGGCGGCAATAGTTCACTCGCCGGTGCGGTCGTTTGCGCCGAAACCACCACGGGAATGGCCACAATCGGCAGCGCCAGGGCAGCCGAAAGTAATGAAGCAAAGGTTGAAGGCAGTGGTTTATTCAAACTGAAAGTCCAATATCAGCAAGGGTTATCGGGCAAAAACATCGCAAACGCGTTACCAATAAACAACTTTCAATGATGGCATGTTGTCTAAAAACATACCCTTTACCGGTGTCCCGCGGGATACACTCCGATAAAAGCCGCTAGCCAATTTTTGGATGCCATTGAACCCGCAAC
>JANPNU010000578.1:0-8459 GCA_031427615.1 Burkholderiales bacterium | reverse complement strand
CACGTCCCCAGCCATTGGGTGAAACGCGAATGGCGGGGGACCTATAAAGGGCAAAAACAGATCTGGTATTTGCTTCGATTAACCGGACGTGATCATGATATTCGGCTGCGGGCGTCGGAGCATCCCGAATTTGATGCGTGGCGGTGGCACGATTACTGGGTCCCGCTTGATACCGTTATTGAATTTAAGCGGGACGTGTACCGCAAGGCATTGCACCAGTTGGTTCAATACATGGAGCGGCAACCACGCGTCAGCCCGAAGAGCGGGGTTCGATCAGCGGTGCCGGCACAATCGAATTCCGATGCGTCCGATCAAGTGCGAGATTCGAGCATCTTGCACGCAGGCAATGATCCGAAATCAACCCTTGTTGCGACTGAAATAATCATCGCCGACGCGGCAATGGGAATCGTTGAACAGGCAGCGACTGTTTATACGCTAAGGCCACAAGGGAACTGAAGGGAACTGAAATTGGCAACAAAAAAACCGGCTACAGGCCGGTTTTTTTGTTCATTGTTGGCGCAAAAATTAAATTTTAGTCAGCCTGATGTGGTGCCGGTTCCCCTGCTGATGAAACTTGGGCATCGCCTGCCTGCGGTTTGGTTTGGTGGCCGCGCGCAAAAACAATATAAAAAGTTGGCACCACAAACAGGGTCAACAACGTACCAAAAGTCATGCCGCCAACAATAACCCAACCAATTTGTTGACGAGACTCCGCGCCCGCACCCGACGCAAGGGCAAGCGGCAGGGCACCCAGCACGGTGGCCCCTGTTGTCATCAGAATGGGCCGAAGGCGTAATACCGATGCTTCGATCACCGCCGCCTTGACGCCCTTGCCCTGTGCTTGTAGCTGGTTTGCGAATTCAACTATTAAGATTCCGTGTTTGGTAATCAGGCCAACCAAGGTAATCAGGCCGATTTTGGAAAAGACGTTTAATGAGTTGCCGGTGATCCACAGCGCGATTAAAGCGCCGGTAATCGACAGCGGCACCGTCAGCATGATGATGAACGGGTCGACAAAACTTTCGAATTGCGCGGCAAGCACCAAATAGATAAAACACAGCGCCAACAAGAATGTGACCAAAATGGTGTTGGCACCTTCACGGAATTCACGTGACTGCCCAAGCAAATTTGTTTGTACTGTCGGCAGCACCTTGGCGGCGGCGTCATCCATGACCTTAAGCGCTTCATCAATGCTGTAACCTTTGGCGATTTCAGCATTGACCGTTGCCGAACGTAACCGATTAAAGTGATTCAAGTTGCGAGGGCTGACACCCTCACGAATCGACGTGACACTCGATAACGGCACCATGTCACCAACCCGAGTGCGCACGTAAATATCGGAAATGTCACTAGGGGTGCTCCGATCATCCGCTGCAACCTGCACAATCACGTCGTATTGTTCCCCGCCTTGCTTGAATCGCGTGACCACCCGGCCGCCGAGCATCGTTTCCAAGGTGCGGCCAACTGTTTCTACGGGGACACCCAGGTCGCCAAGTTTTTCACGGTTCACCTGAACACGAAGTTCAGGCTGGCTCAATCGGAGATCAGAGTCAACGTTCAGCAAAACGGGGCTCTTTCGCACTTCTTCTTGCAAGCGTTCCACCATCTGTGCCAACTCTGGGTACGATGCCTGCGTTTGCAAAACATATTGCACCGGTTTGTCACGGCCACCGCCAAGCGACGGAGGCGTGACGGGAAAAGCATTAATGCCGGCAATCGCGCGCATTTTTGGACGAATCTCGTTGGCAATGTCCGACGAACTGCGGTTTCGTTCGTGCCATTTTTTTAATATCAGGACGGAGAATCCGCTATCCGGACTGGGATTGCCGGTATTAACAAAATATCGAGCCTCTTCGGGCACACCCGCGTAGATCGCCTCCAATTGTTTGGAGTAATGGGCGGTGTACCCGATGGTTGATCCTTCTGGTGCTGAAAATGGTCCGAAAATAACACCTCTATCTTCGACTGGCGCCAATTCAGATTTAATGGTTAAAAAAAGCGGGGCAGAAATGCCGGCAAACACCACCCAAATTGCGATGGCAATCCAGGTTCTATCCAGCGAGTTGGTCAGTAATTTTTTATATCCTGCCGTTTGCCAAACAAAGAACGCCTCAATCGAGTTGTACAGCCTGCCGTGTTTTGGTTCATGACGCAGTAACTTGGCGCACATCATCGGCGACAGGGTGAGTGCGACAAAGCCGGATACCATGACCGCACCGGCAAGTGCCAACGCAAACTCAATAAACAATCGATCAGTGCGGGTCTGGCCAAAGGCCAGTGGAACAAATACGGCAGCCAACGTCAAAGTCATTGCAACAATTGCAAAACCGATTTCCTTGGACCCTACGAGAGCGGCTTCAAATGGCTTCATGCCCTTTTCAATATTGCGATAAATATTTTCCAGCACAACAATGGCGTCGTCGACCACCAGTCCAATGGCAAGCACCATCGCGAGTAGTGTTAAGACGTTGATCGAAAAACCAGCAACGTATAGCAACGTGAATGTACCAATTAGCGAAATTGGAATGGTGACCAAAGGAATGAGCGTCGCCCTGACATTTCGCAGGAATAGAAAAATAACCAATGCGACCAACACCATTGCTTCGACAATGGTGATGAAAACTTTTTTCGTTGACTCTTCAATAAACACCGCCGAGTCATAAGACATGGTTAATTTCATGCCCTCCGGCAATGTTTTATTAATCGCCTCGATTTCCTTGCGAACGGCAATCGCGAGATCCAGAGTGTTGGCGGTTGATTGACGTATGACGCCGAGGGAAATGGCGGGATTGCCGCGAAAGCGGGTAATGACCCGTTCGTTTACCGGCGCAATTTCCACACGGGCAATGTCTCGAACACGGACTGGATATCCGCTGGCATCGCGAATGATGATCGCACCAAATTGTTCAGGCGTTGCAAGATCAGTTTGTGAAAGAACATTGAATTCACGTTTGGCACTTTCAATACGGCCGGCTGGAATTTCAATATTCTGACGGCGGATCGCGTCTTCAACGTCCTGTGTTGTGATCTTATATGCGGCCAATTTTCCGCGGTCCAGCCAGACGCGCATGGATGATTTGCGCTCGCCGTTGATTCGAACGTCTGCCGCACCTTGGAGAGTGTTTAGACGTGGTTTGATATAGAGATTGGCGTAATCAGATTGTTGAATCTGTGAGTGTCGATCACTCGAAAAAGCAATGAACAATATCGGAAATGCGTCAGCATCCGACTTCGACAAGATGGGTTCTTCGATACCGGTTGGCAATCGGCCACGGACCCTAGAGACTTTGTCCCGGACGTCGGCAGCGGCAGAGTCTGAGTCGCGCGACAATTTAAAGGTGACCGTAATGTCGCTTTGTTCGGCACGGGAGCTCGATGTCAATATGTCGACGCCTTCAATCCCGGACAATGAGTCTTCCAGGGGTTTTGTCACCTGACTTTCCATTACGTCGGCCGATGCACCGCGGTAGTTGGTGGTGACGGTAACAATGGGTTGGTCGATTTTCGGCAGTTCGCGGACAGCGAGGCGGGAATATGAAATCAATCCGACCAACAGGATCACCAGAGAAAGAACCGCCGCAAAGACCGGGCGCTTAATACAAATTTCAGATAACACCATAATTGAGCTCTACAATTTCTTCGCTGATGCGCCGATGGCGTCGTTTGACTTGGCGGTTGGTGCCGGCTCGGCAATGTCATTCATTGTCGAAATTTTAACCGGGCCGCCGTCACGAAGTTTTGGTTGCCCTGCTGTTACAACAACATCGTTGTTAGCCAATCCGCGCGCAATTTCTACCGAGCCTGCGAATCTCGTGCCAATTTCAATTTTTGTTCGAAGCGCAAGATCATCGGCAATTCGAAATACAAAAAAATTGTCGCCGACCGGAATCAACGCCTGCTCCGGAATGATGAGCCCCTCCTGTCGATCATTGGTAACCAACTTCACGCGCGCAAACATGCCTGGCCTCAGTCGCGCATCGGTATTTTTTACAACGGCTCGAATTACGACCGAACGTCCGTTAGAATCGATCAGCGGATTGATAGCCAATACCCGGCCGACAAAACTCAGGCTCGGAATGGCGTCGAGCGCAATTTGCAATGGTTGCCCGACGGAAATCTGTTTTAAAAATAATTCCGGAATGCGGAAGTCGACCTTGAGAGAATCGATATCTTCAATGTTAACGAGGTCTTGGCCTTCACGAACATAGTCGCCAACACTGACCAACCGCAGTCCGGTGATCCCCGAAAACGGAGCCTTGATATCCAGTCTGGCTAATCGTGCGGTTGCCAAGTCGGCAGCGGCGATCGCAACTTTATAACCGCTTTCCGCGTCATCCAGCGCCTGGCCTGAAATAAAGCCCTTAGCGTGCAGGCCACGCGAACGTTCAATTCGACTTTTTGCCAGTGCAAGGTTTGCTTCGGCTTGCTGCATTTCGGCGCGTTGTACGGCTTGGTCAAGCCGGACAATTACTGTCCCCTTTGTGACGCGCTGTCCTTCTTGAAAGTCAATCGACGCGATTCGTCCGGAAACTTCCGGTCGCAGGATGACAGTTTCGTCCGACCGAAGCGATCCGACAGCGGAGATTGTTTTGGCTATGGGAGCCATTCTTACGCGTGCTGCATCGACTGTGGTTGGCGGAGGGGCACCCGCCGCAGTTTTGCTCGGCGATGATTGTGTGGTGGAATTGCTGGCGAGGCTATGTTGAGCAGTCTGACGTATGCCCAGCCAGAAAAAAAGCCCTGCAATGGCCACGCCGGCGACAGCAATGCCGGACCAATTTTTAATTTTGTTCATCGTAAATGATTAATTGATTAGATTGCGATACGTCATTCCGCCCAAACGGAGTGACTTGACACTTGGGACGTCTTCAGCGATACGACCAATAAGATTCAGCGGCAATTATCTCGCAAAATTATCAACGACACTTTGACAGGCGTCACTAAGCAGGAATATCTGGATTCAACTGACCATCCAAAAAAGCGATTTGATCCTTGAGCAGCAACTTGCGTTTTTTCATGCGCTTCAGTTGGAGTTCGTCTTGGATCGGCGCATCGGTCAGCGCGGAAATGACGAGGTCAAGATCGCGGTGTTCTTGCGAAAGCTCGACTAGTCTCGATTTGATGGCGATGGAATGATCGTAGGACACGGCATTTGGGAGGAAAGGTTAAATTTGCTGGTATTTTGACAAAGAAATTGCTGTTGGCAATGACAAATCGAAAGCAGACGCATCGACTTGGATGGTTTCGCCATCAAAAGCGGAGGCAAGATGAGGCAAATGCAAGGCTTGACTGTTCTTCTACCATTAGACTTTAGTTATTGTGCGGCGCAACATTTGTTTTGCTTGCCTAAACCGGTGGTTAAGGTTGAAATACTCAATTCGAACATGCAATCTATCGGTTGGGTTAAAAAATGCAACCAAGACGAAACGACTACGATATAACCAACCGAATCCAAACGACTGATCCAAAATCAGTCAAGGACGAGATTATCCGCTTATTTCGTCTGCTGTACCCCGGTGCCGGCCATTCGGCTGTTTCGCGCGCCTTTGCTGATATTGATATGCTGTATAGCGGTGATTATCCGGGTTACTGTGCTTGTGATACTGGTTATCATGACCTTCAACACGTAATGGACGTGACCCTTGCCATGGCCAGGCTGATGGATGGTTACGAACGCTCACGGGGTGACACGCCAGCGTTTGGAATGAGGCTCTTCCAATTGGGAATTATCGCGGCCCTATTTCACGACATGGGGTATTTAAGAAAGACCGATGACGTGGTTGCGCCAAACGGTGCGTTTTACACAATGAACCATGTCTCGCGAGGTGCTGAATTTTTGCGGCAATATCTGCCGACACTGGGTGAATCCGATTATGCTGAAGCTGGTGCGGAACTGATTCACTTCACTGGATTCGAAAAACGTGTCGCAGAAATCTTGATTGAGGATCCAGTACTACGATTGTTAGGTAGTTTGCTGGGTTCTGCCGACATCATTGCGCAGATGTCTGACCGTTGTTATTTGGAAAAATGTCGGGACCGCCTTTACCCTGAATTTGTTGCTGGCGGAATTGCGGAAAAACGTGACATTGCCGGCAATCGAGAGATTGTTTATTCATCAGGAGAAGACTTGGTGTACAAAACACCTGTATTTTTTGAAACAGCGGTCGAGCGGCTTGAATCCGATTTGGGTGGTGCCTACAATTATGTAGCGACACATTTCGGCGGCATTAATTTGTATATCCATGCAGCATCCAAAAATGTCGGCTTCGCCAGCCAGATTGGCGCAAACATGAACTCAGCCTTGCGTCGAACACCGCCGGAATTGACCACCGCTAATCATGCCGGTTGAAAAGGTGCCTTTGAATGGATTGCCAGTGTCATTTAGTGGGAAGTTGCGAGCATTTTGGCGACAGCGGATTTCATACAAAACGCCTCGAACGCCATTCTCAATCGGGTTGGGTGATCGGTAAGCGCGTTATTTTCTCCGGTGCGGGCTAGCGCTTCGGCTTCCTTGGCGATCGTTGATATGGCGATTGCTCCAACTATTGCACCAGACGACTTTAAAGAATGCACGCAATGAAACAGCGAATTAATATCCGCATTGTGGGTGGCTTGCTCAATGTTTTGCAAAGATTTCTTCGTCTCGACAACGAACAAACGAATTACTTTGATGGCAAATGATGATTCCAAATTCATACCGGTCGGAAGCGCCCGATGAAAAATTTCGGAATCAAATATTGGCAGTGCTCTTGCGGAGATACCATCCAATTGGATGACTGAGCGAAAGCGCCGAATTAGGGGCGAAAAGAACCGCTATCTATTGTTCTTGTCATTTTTGGTTCGTCTTCGGACCGGTGAAATAAATCAAAGGCAAATTTTCGACGATTCGACGGGACGGCCAAGGTGGACCCGTCAGGTGCCAGTCAATTTAGGGCGACAATTTCAGCAGGCGTACTGGAATCAGGCGGTGCTGAAAACCATTTGTCGTGACAAAACCAAGGTGATGGCGCCCCCGACACGAATCGAACGTGTGACCCCCTTCTTAGGAGGAAGGTGCTCTATCCACTGAGCTACGAGGGCATTATGTTTCGTTGCGGGGAAAGTTTAACGCACTCCCCGCAATTTGTTTTGCGTGTCAGTCAATTGAAGATACGATAGTAACCCTTCGGGCTGTTTGCGCCATTGCGAATTTAATTCGCAGGTACGTTGGCAATAATCCTAGAAACCGCAGTTGACCGCTCGACATTGTTTGAAACACTGCGTATTCATTGGTGTTTGGTGGATTCAAGACGCTCACCTTTTGGGTGAGAGCGCTACGCCTGCGATTGCACGTTTTTGCGACTCCCTGGCGGTGTTGCTCCTCCTTGCAACGTGGAGGTTGCCGCGTCGCTGTTGCCAAATGTGGCCTAGCCAGAAAGCCGCAAAAACGCACACTCACACCCGTCCAACTGCCGTTTCTAGGATAATGGTCTAGTTTTCATAACTTGCAGAATGCCAATAGAATGGACGCATGGAAATTCTACTACTACTGCTTTTTGTCGCAATACTATTTGTGTTGGTTGTGACCTATGCCCAGCGCAGTGTGCCACTGGCACCAGGTGCGCGGGCACCATCGTTTGAACTCTCAGATCAGCTTGGCACGGTGTTTGAAATTCCAAAAGCGGGGGCACGGACGGTACTGGCATTTTTCCCCCGCGACAATACATCACGGTGTCTAGGTCAAATAGAGGAATTTACGGCGCTAAATTCAGAGTTTGAAAGATTGGGATGCCAGGTATTTTTTGTGGCAATTTCGGATGAAAATGGCAACAAGAAATTTGCCGACGCGCATCGGGTCGAGCTACCAATATTGTTTGATGCATCAGCTGCGGTTGCAACCGCTTTCGGCAGCATTATTGATTTTGGCTTGTATCGGTTTGCCAAACGCACCACGTTCATTATTGATAACGCCGGAATGATCGCCGCAACGTTTGTCGTCAGCGAACCCCGTGGACATGCCAAGGCTGTCCTCGATACTCTGAGGGCGCAGTGAACGCACAGCAAAAAATTTTTACAAAATAAAAAAGCCCGTGAGGGCTTTTTTTTGGCGGAGAGGGTGGGATTTGAACCCACGATACCGGAGACCGGTATGCCGGATTTCGAGTCCGGTGCATTCGACCACTCTGCCACCTCTCCATCTTCTTGCGTCAGATCTTATTTGAGTGAAATTATAACTGGCTTCACTTGGGCCAACAAAATAATCATATTAATAACCCCATACATTTAACATTGGTAAGTTAAATGACCCCCGGCAAAGCCGGGGACTTATTGGGTGAGCGCCTCAAAGGCGCCGTTACTTCGTGAGCCGCCCTTGGCGGCTGTTCATAGTGCCAGCTTCATCTGATCATAACGTTCGTCTTCCTGCTCTTGATTGCAAATGTAGGCTCTAACCATTTCTTCATCCAACCGTCGAAACGAAA
>JANPNU010000577.1:0-2396 GCA_031427615.1 Burkholderiales bacterium | reverse complement strand
GATTCCTGAAATTAGTGCTGACTACCGCAACACGAAACTTGGTGTCGATGAGATCGTATCGATAGTAGACTGCCGTGCCTGAGGCGCGCCCGACTCCAGCCGAAAACGTTGTCGTCAAAATCCCACTTGAAACGCGTCCGGTGAGTTCAACTGTCTGCCCCGCCACACTTGGATTGACGCTGGACGTAACCGCTGTGGTTGTCAAAATTTGCGCATTCGCCGAAAAACCAGCCAGCGCAACCAACACCGCGGCAAGCGGAAAAATTTTGGACATAAAATTGCGTATAAATGGACTATTTTTCATTTGAAAAATTCTTTCGTTATGAGTTGCCAAGTTCACCGTTTGGATACGATCAACCCGGTCATTTCTGACGATCTATTGCCGGGGAAAATGAAATGCCGATTAAAAATTTGCCCCGTCTTACGCAGGGGAGTCTACTGGCGGTAAAGAGTTTGGGTAAGAATGTAATTTACACTGATACACAGCATTTTTGGGGGGCTTGGCCGCGAAGTCAGGAATATTGCTGCTAGCCTGCCTATTTCATGGGGGCACGTTTGATGAGGTGAAGCGGGGGTTTCGCCGCGCGCGCGCCGTGCCCGCTGAACCGGAACGCCATGCAGGGCTTTTGGCAGTGAATGGGCGAGTGATTTTTTACCTGACCGACCACGGCATAGCTGGCCGTAGTGGGCAAATGAGCACGGGAGGAAGGCAAACAAGCGCTGTCTTGTGACAAAAATGAGCGCCCGCTATCGGGCGCGCAGCCTTTTTTATAACCAAGCACGGGCAATCCAAATTGGATTGAACGACGTTCACAGCGAGCGCCCTGGAGAACCGCTGGTGCCCCATGAAATATGCAGGCTAGGTGTTGCCCGAAGTGGGGGCGGGCAACATAAACAAACACGGTTTGTCGCTTACCCACGTAGGAACACATTTCCCGATATTCAATTAACCGCGACTAACCGGTGTTCTGCTTGACCGCCACAAAAAATACACCCCCGCCGCAATCATCGGAATGCACAACCACTGCCCGCGCGACAAATCCAGCGCACCGAGCCCCAGAAAACTATCCGGTTCGCGCGCAAATTCCGCAAAAAAGCGGAATCCACCGTAACCTAGTAAAAACATAGCCGAAACTGCCCCCACCGTGCGTGGCTTTTTGCTGAACCACCACAGCAACACAAACAAAAACACGCCTTCACCCAGCACGTTATAAAGCTGTGACGGATGGCGCGCAATGGGTGTCGCATCTATTTGTGGAAACCACATAGCCCATGGCCAGGTGCTGGCATCGGTAATGCGTCCCGGCAATTCACCATTGATAAAGTTGCCAATGCGTCCCGCCGCCAGGCCGGTTGGCACCAGCGGCGCGATAAAGTCGGTCACTTGAAAAATCGAGCGATCATGTTTACGGCCCCACCACCACATCGCCACCAGCACCCCTAGAAAACCGCCATGAAAACTCATGCCTCCCTGCCAGACATAAAAAATTTCGATGGGGCTGGCTAGGTAGTGGGTGAATTTATAAAACAGGATGTAGCCCAATCGGCCACCCAGCACCACGCCAAGAATGCCGTAGAACATCAGGTCTTCAACCACTGCCGGGTTGTAGCCAAGGTCCGGACGGCGTTTGGCGTGGATACGCCCGAGCACAATAAACAACACAAAGGCCGCCACATAGGTCAGGCCATACCAGTGAATTTTGAGTGGGCCGAGGGCCAGTGCAACCGGGTCAAACTGCGGGTGAATCAACATAAGCGCACCAAGGAAAAAATTCAAAAAATGGACTGATGGTCATGTCACTCGGTTAAGCGTTTGCGGCGCATATTTACCGCCGAATTTGCCAAACCATCGTCATTCCCGCCTTTATCGAAGTGTATCCCTGTGGGACGCGGCAATGACTATTTTGGCGGGCGAAATTGCTTAACAGAGTGACATGACGGACTGATGGATTATCGCACCCGCGTCGATAGCCATTGCAACGCAATGTTCCGGAATTGTTCGGCCAGCGTAATCAAGACATCCGGTAGAATAATCCATCAATTCATCAATATTGTTTGCAAAGACCTATTTGACCATGGCCGAAAATAAATACCGCTCGTTCACCATCACCCAGGGCAATGAACGTGCGCCAAATCGCTCCATGTTGCGTGGTATTGGTTATGACGACAACGATTTTTACAAACCCTTCATCGGTTTGGCCAATGGTCACAGCACCATGAACCCGTGCAACGCCGGCATCCAGCCGCTGGCCGATGCCGCCGACAAAGCCATCCGCGAGGCGGGTGGCATGCCACAAATGTTTGGCACCATTACCGTCACCGACGGCATTTCGATGGGCACCGAAGGCATGAAGTATTCGTTGGTCTCGCGCGAGGTGATTGCGGATTCGATTGAA
>JANPNU010000576.1:0-5419 GCA_031427615.1 Burkholderiales bacterium | reverse complement strand
CGGTGCCATTGTTGGCGTTGGTTCCACCCGGCGCATGAGCGCCGTGCGCTGGGGGGTGGCGGGCAATATTGTCTGGGCATGGATCTTCACGATTCCAGCCAGCGCACTGGTTGCGGCGGTTTCATATCTATTGAGCATGCTCATTTTTTAGGCATTTCGAGCGGTGCTGATAGCAATCAGGCGCGTTCATGGGAAAATAACCGTTGCGCTATTTTTTGGGTTATGACTGTGTCCGCTACTGAAATATTACATACTGCTTTTTACAAATTTGCCCATGTCGCCGATCCCGATTCAGTTGCGGCGTCACTGCGCCATTTGTGTCGAGATCTGCTTGGCAGCATTCTGGTCGCCGAAGAAGGCATTAACGGCATGTTGGCCGGCACACCGGCGCAAATTTCCAACATTGAATCGGCGCTGACAGGCATGGACGTTGCGGGTGGACTATTTGCGGGCATGGTTTTTAAACGCAGCCCGTGTAAAACCGTGCCGTTTCGAAAACTAAAAGTTCACGTCAAAGCCGAAATTGTGCCTCTGGGCGTCGCCGGTGTGGATGCAACAAAAACCGGCATCGATCTAAGCCCGGCCGAATGGCGCGAGTTAATCAAACAAGATGACGTTGTGCTGCTGGACAACCGCAACAGTTTTGAATTTCGCCTCGGTCACTTTCAAAATGCCATTGATCCCAAAGTAACCAACTTTCGAGACTTTCCTAAATACGTGACCGAACATTTGGATGAATGGAAACGCGGCGGCAAACGTATCGCAATGTATTGCACCGGTGGCATTCGCTGCGAAAAGACCAGTGCGTGGATGCGCGATATGGATATTCCGGTATATCAGCTCGCGGGCGGCATACTGAACTATTTCAAAGAAATGCCCGATGCTGAGCTGGATTGGCAGGGTGAGTGTTTTGTTTTTGACAACCGCATTGCACTCAATACAAAACTTGACGAGACCGATACCACTCTCGAAGATGTTTATAACGACGAACCTGACGGGGAATGGCGTTTGGCAAGGGCAAAGCGTCTGGATGAGGCCGTCTAACATTCATCATTCGGCAAAACCGCGACTGCCCACCAAGAACGGCGTCGGTGCCAGTTGTGTGGTGCTGCCGCCGAATGACGCCGCTAAATGGCCGACGTTGTTGGATTATTTGGTTGTGCGATTCGCCACCCTGACCAGAGCACAAATTGAAGGGCGCCTTTTAAATGGCGACATCACCAATGATCTCGGCCAACCGGTGTCGCCCACCTCGCCATTCATTGGCAATCAAAAACTCTATTACTATCGTGCCGTGGTGGACGAGCCACCCATCCCGTTTGAAGAG
This sequence comes from Burkholderiales bacterium, assembly GCA_031427615.1. Classification (GTDB taxonomy): domain Bacteria; phylum Pseudomonadota; class Gammaproteobacteria; order Burkholderiales; family Usitatibacteraceae; genus UKL13-2. The sequence goes on along the minus strand of JANPNU010000576.1, from coordinate 4,092 downwards.
CAAATTCTGTTCGAAGATGAGTTTTTGCTGGCGGTAGACAAGCCGCACTTTTTGCCCATTGTCCCGGCAGGACGATTTGTTCAGGAAACCGTATTGGTGCGATTAAAAAATAAACTCGGCATTGACACGCTTGCGCCAATGCATCGGATAGATCGTGAAACTGCCGGTGTTGTGTTGTTCACCAAACAGACTGCCACCCGCGGCCGCTACCAGACATTGTTTCAGAATCGATTGGTTGATAAACAATATTTGGCGGTTGCACCATGGCGGGACAACTTGGTGTTTCCGATGACGGTACGCAGTCGGATTGTTGAGAGTGCGCATTTTATGCGCATGATGGAGTCGACTGGAGAGCCGAATGCGCAGACCACAATCGAGTTATTGGCTCGGGGAAATGGTCTTGGCTTATACCGTCTGTCGCCGTTAACCGGCCGCAAACATCAACTTCGGGTGCAAATGGCGGCGTTGGGCTTGCCGATCGTGAATGATCAAATCTATCCCAATCATGTTTTTCAGGATGATGCGGATTTAAGCAAGCCACTGCAATTGCTGGCGCAGTCTATTGGTTTTACCGACCCGATCACGGGTGCGGTGCGGTATTTTGAGTCGCGTCGAAGTTTGTCTGTTGGTGTAATGCCACCTCCGGCAAATTTGGCTGATGCCGGATAACAACATTCAGTCATGACAAATTTTAAGGATGACAAATGAAAGCTTGTTTAGCCTTGTTGTTGTTGATCACCGCCTGTGCCACACCTCCTGCTGGTGTTGGGTCAAAGCCGGGGATTAATGCGAACGCACAGTCACCGACTATCATCACGGTTGAACAATGGGGCGGCACCCGCAGCGACAATTCATTGGCAAAAAAACAATTGCCGAGCCGGATCACACTGCATCATGGCGGCGTCGCGTTTTTAAGCGATAAAGATCCGCAGCAATATTTGCGCAATTTACAATCGTGGTCGCGTGGCACACGCAAGTGGAGCGATATCCCGTATCACTATTTGATTGACCTCGATGGACGAATTTATGAAGGCCGTGATATCAATATTGCCGGAGACACCAATACCAACTATGATCCGACCGGTCATGCCTTGATTGTGGTGTTGGGAAATTTTGAGGAAGTTGAGCCCAATCCGGCACAGCTTGATGCCGTGGTTTCGACCATGGTGATGTTGTCGAAACGATTTAATATTGCGCCGAAAAACATTGCGGGTCATAAAGATTTCTCTGCCGAGACCAGCTGTCCGGGAAAGTCCCTGTATCCGTATCTGCAAAATGGCTATTTTCACCAACGCGTGACGGCGGCATTCGAAAATAGTGCACGGTAGGGGCGACTCGGATACCAGTTTCCGCAATTCGTCGCGCCAAAGGCTGAAAGCCAGGTTGATTCGCTCAAAATAGCCGCACTGATTTTTATTCGGAGGATATATGTCAAGTTCGTCAAATGGCCCGTCCAAGTCGTTCATCGCAAAACTCTGGGGTGTCGTTGATACCTGTCGCCGTTTTGCCGTTAATTTTTTATTTTTGCTGTTCGTTATTGTGCTGGCGGTGCTGCTACTGATGCCAGGCAAGGCAGGGCTAAAGGACAAGACGGCACTGGTATTAAACCTCGATGGGCGAATTGTCGAGCAAACTTCGGGCGACCCATTGAAGAAAGTATTGAGCAAGATGGGTGATGACGGCGTCGGCCAGACTCAGCTGCGCGATATTGTTGCGGTGCTGGCCGCTGCCGCCAACGATCCAAAAATTGATCGCGTGGTGTTGCACCTTGATGAGTTTTCAGGTGCCGGGCTTGCAACATTGCGCGAGGTGGGTGCCGCGATCAATGCCTTTAAGGCCGGCGGCAAACAAGTCGTGGTTTGGGGCGGCAATTACAATCAGGCGGCGTATTACATTGCCGCGCATGCCAACGAAATCTACTTGCATCCGATGGGCATGATCATGGTGGATGGTTTTGGTCGGACGCGGAACTACTACAAGGCGGCGCTCGACCGAATTGGCGTTTCGGCCAACGTGATTCGTTCTGGCAAGTACAAAAATTTTGGTGAGCCGTATTTCACCACTGCGCCATCCAGGGAAACCATGGAGTCGGACAAATATTTGTACGACGGACTTTGGGCAACCTACACGGCAGACGTTGAGAAAGCGCGTAAATTTGCACCCGGCACGATCAATAAGGGAATTGATGATGCGTTAGCCAATCTCAAAGCCAGTGGCGGCGATATGGCCAAGCTTGCGCTCGATGGCAAGGTGGTCACCGGACTTAAAACACAGGATGAATTTCGCGACATGCTGATTGAGCGTGGTGCCGCAGATGACGACAAAAAAACTTTTCGCCAGATATCGTTGCTCGCCTATCTTGCCACCTTGAAGCCGTCAACGAGTGGTGATGCGGTTGGGGTCATTGTGGCTGAAGGCGAAATCAGCGATGGTATTGAACCACCGGGAAAAATAGGCGGTCGTTCGACTGCGGACCTGATTCGTAAGGCGCGCGACGACGAGAAGGTCAAAGCCATTGTGCTGCGGGTAAATTCACCGGGTGGCAGCGCCTATGGCTCTGAAGTCATCCGGCGTGAGTTGGAAATGACCCGTGCCGCAGGTAAACCGGTGGTGGTATCGATGGCCAATGTTGCCGCATCCGGCGGATATTGGATCTCGATGTCAGCCGATGAAGTCATTGCCGATGTCGCCACCATTACCGGCTCGATTGGTGTGTTTGGGATGTTGCCCACCGGGGAAAAAGCAATGGAGAAACTTTCGATCTCCACCGGTGGTTACAACACCACTTGGCTCGGCGCCGCCATGTACGATCCTCGCCGACCACTTGATCCGCGCATGGCTGAATTGGTCCAGTTGGCGATTGATCGTATTTATACCGAATTCATCGGCCGTGCCGCAGCCGCTCGAAAAACGACGCCGGACAAAATCAATGAAATCGCACAAGGCCGCGTGTGGACCGGTGCCCAGGCCAAGGATCGGGGTTTGATTGATCGGGTTGGTGGTTTTGCCGATGCCATCAAGGCCGCCACCGCCCGCGCGAAACTCGCCGATAACGTCCGTGTAGCTTATATCGAAGCCGACCGAGGCAAGTTTGTCCAGATCATTGAGCGATTTTCCGCCCAGGCCAATGCGACATTGGTCAAACACTTCAATATAAAACTGATGTCCACGATGGCACCGTTGGGTGTGGCCGATGAAATCCAAAACGATTTGTCGTGGCTGGCTGAAATCGCAGAACGCGGAAAAACCGGCATGCCGTTTGCTGCCGTAACCCATTGCCTGTGTACAGCCGAGTAACTTGTTGATATCTATATGTCATCAATCGATGCGACCGGTCACAACGGCGGTTTGTCTGCTGTTGCTGCTTGCCGGATGCGCGGTCGCACCGATCGAAAAACGCCACTCGCCGACGGAAATCGCCGCCTACCAGCCAGGTGATTTTGTCGCGCCCGTTGCGTCAAACGAGGGCGAACGTCTCGCGCGTGACGAAGCCATCCAAACCATTCGCGATGCGCTTGCCTTGCCGCCTGGTTTTGATCCTGCCGGCATCGTGCCAAATGCATTGTGGAACGTCGGCTTTTTGAATGCCGAGCGCGCGGCCGGCCTGCAACTTGTGCGGGCGGCGCTGCCAAGCTTGGCGGACAAGGAGGCGGGTTATCAACGTGGCATTTTGTCGGCGGCGTACGCTTTGTATTCTGCCGAGACGGCTCCATCACTGGGCACCCTGCTCAGCCGGCTAACAACACCGCGTGAATTTTCCATTGCGGCCTATACGTTGTTAAAAGTGGATGATTCAATCGGTCAGCGTGAATTTATTCGCGCCACCATGAACAATCTGTTTGTTGATTGGCAGCAACAATGGCCACAAGAGCCCCGTTTGCAACGACTCGAATTCGTGTTGACCAACAATTTAAATGCGGTCATTCGCAACCGGCCCCCGCTGATCGATTTATTGGCGTATCCGATTCGCGTCGGCAGACCGGTCGTGTTCAGCTTTCAGCGACTCGATCGGCAGCGTTTTGGTTTGGCAGTGGTGCGGGGTGCCGACGGTAAATTTGTCCGTAATGCCGACGGCAGCTTGTTTCATGTTGC
>JANPNU010000575.1:0-4218 GCA_031427615.1 Burkholderiales bacterium | reverse complement strand
GTCGGACCAGAGGCCCCGCTGGCAGCAGGTATCGTGGATAAATTTCAGGCGGCCGGTCTAAAAATATTCGGTCCGACCCAAGCGGCGGCGCAGCTTGAATCGTCCAAGGACTTCGCCAAACAATTCATGGTGCGCCACGCGATTCCAACTGCGCGTTATGCAACCTTTACTGAGCTGACTGACGCCATCGCTTATGTGAATACCGAAGGTGCGCCTATTGTCATCAAGGCCGACGGCTTGGCCGCAGGCAAGGGTGTGGTGGTGGCCATGACCATTGGTGACGCCATTGATGCGCTAAACATGATGTTGGGCGACGGCAGGGGAAACAACAATGGCGGCCGTGTCGTCATCGAAGAATTCATGGCGGGCGAAGAGGCGAGTTTTATTTGCCTGTGTGACGGCAAACACGCGCTGCCGTTTGCATCCAGCCAAGATCACAAACGTATTCTTGACGGCGACGAGGGCCCGAATACCGGCGGCATGGGTGCGTATTCACCCGCACCCGTGGTGACACCCGAAGTGCACGCTCGTGTGATGCGGGAAGTTATTTACCCAACACTCAAAGGCATGGCCGCCGAAGGTGCACCCTTTAGCGGCTTTTTGTATGCGGGCTTGATGATTGACCAAACCGGCAAACCGCGGGTGGTGGAATTTAATGCCCGCATGGGTGATCCGGACACCCAACCGATCATGATGCGATTAAAAACCGATTTTCTATCACTGGTTGAAGCGGCCCTCGCCGGCAAACTGGATGTGGTTGAAGCCGAGTGGGATCGACGCGCCGCGTTGGGCGTGGTGATGGCTGCGGCGAATTATCCCGATACCCCAACTAAAGGCGACGTGATTACCGGCATTCCCAAAGCGACCGATGATTCAAAAGTTTTTCATGCCGGCACGATTGAGAAAGACGGCACGCCCGTCACCAATGGCGGCCGGGTATTGTGTGTCACTGCCCTTGGTGACACGGTCAAGATTGCGCAGCGCCGCGCCTATGAAACTCTGGCGTCCATCCAATTCACCGGAATGCAATTTCGCCACGACATTGGTTATCGCGCCATTGGCAGAAAATAGTAATGTCGCCATTTGATGCGCACTTCCAACCACAAATGTCTGAAATAACCCGTCAATGCTGGTGTTTTAATATTGGATAATCACATGGAACCCACCGCTGTTCGCGCCTATTTGCTGCACCTGCAAGATCACATCGTCGCCAACATGAGCGCGCTCGATGGCGGCGAATTCATCCGCGATGAATGGTCACGCCCCGAAGGCGGCGGCGGCATTTCGTGTGTCATCGAAGGCAGCAAGGTGTTTGAGCGCGGCGGCATTTTGTTTTCCCATGTTCAAGGCGAAAAATTGCCGCCGAGCGCGGCCGCCAACCGACCGGAGATTGCCGGGCGGCGATGGGAGGCGATGGGTGTTTCGCTGGTGCTGCATCCGCGTAATCCCTACGTGCCGACCGTACACATGAATGTGCGTTTCTTTTTGGCAAAGGCGGCGAATGGTGACGCAAGCGGCGATGTTTTCTGGTTTGGCGGCGGCATGGATCTAACGCCATACTACGGCTTCGAAGAAGACTGCATACACTTTCATCAAGTCAACAAAACGGCGCTGGACAAATTGAATGTCGCCTATTTTCCACGCTACAAAAAATGGTGTGATGACTATTTTTGGCTGAAACACCGCAATGAACCACGCGGCATCGGCGGCATTTTTTTTGATGATTTTCACGCCGGTGGTTTTGACCATGCGTTCCAATTACAACGCGCCGTGGGTGACGCGTTTGTTCCGGCGTATGCGCCCATTGTCGCGCGCCGCATAACCACGCCCCATGGCGAACGTGAACGTGAATGGCAGCTATATCGTCGCGGACGCTATGTTGAATTCATTCTGGTGTGGGATCGTGGCACCCACTTTGGTTTGCAGTCGGGCGGCCGCACCGAGTCGATATTGGCATCGATGCCCCCACACGCCACATGGCGCTACAATTGGCAGCCTGAGCCGGGCACGGCTGAGTCGGTCTTGCTCAGGGATTTTATCAACGGGCGCGATTGGGTCTGACCGGTTTATTGCAAACGCACGTGTTACCGAACCAGTCGGTTGAAATTTTCTTGGGTGCAACTTTTGTTGAGCGAGTCTTTTGTATTGCGAGGCTTTTGTATTGCGAGAATTTTGGGTGGGCAGGTTTCATCTGCCCACGCATCAATAAGCACCCAGAATTGGTATTCGTACCTTGACGACTGACGGTGGGCAATAAACCTGCCCACCCCAGACTGCGCTTCATCCGTGCTACGTGTTAACAGCTTCGCAGGGGGTGGGTAGGTTTTATCTGCCCACGGATTGATGATGTTTCGTGGGCACGGCGAACCCCGCCTTTGCCCACCCAACTCACGGTTTGTCGTAGTGTGGGCAAAGCGGCCTTTAGCCCCGGCAGGCAGCAAGCCGGGGGTGCCCACGGATTGAAATTGAAGCCCCTCGGCGTGGCTTCATCGGCAAGTTGCCATCCGCGAGACGCGGCGCGCAGCAGCGTTACGACAACTTGCCGTGGCAGTGTTTGAATTTTTTGCCAGACCCACACCAACACGGATCATTGCGGCCAACTTTGACACCCTCGCGAACAAACGGTTGTGCCGGCTCGTCACTGACCTGCTTGTCAGCCCGCTCCAGCGCCTCGTCGTAATCAGCGTGGTGATACTTCACATTGGTCGCGGACTTTGCGTTCGCCAATTCGGCAGCCCGTTCCGCCTCCTCAACTTGCTGTTGGGTTTGCACTTGTACATTGACCAAAATTTGTGTGGTCTGGCGTTTGACGGTGTCGAGCATATTGCCAAACAATTCGAATGCCTCGCGCTTGTACTCCTGCTTGGGTTGTTTTTGTGCATACCCGCGTAAATGGATACCCTGACGCAAATAATCGAGGGCAGCCAGATGCTCGCGCCAATGGGTGTCGATCGCCTGCAACATCACCGAGCGTTCATATTGATGCAGCAACGATTTATCAACGCTGGCAAATTTGGTGTTGTATTCGTCGGTTGCCTGACTCAGCACACGGCCCGCCACCATCTCGGTGTCGACTTCGTCATCACCCGCCAACCACTTGTCGATTGGCACGTTGATACCGAATTCGCTACTGAGCGTTTTCATCGCGCCAGGCACATCCCACTGTTCTTCGAGAGTTTCCGGAGGAATATGGGTGTGGACGATTTGCCCAAGCACGTCATTACGCATGGCGGTAATGGTTTCGGAAATGTCGTCGTCGTCGAGCAACTCATTACGCTGTTGGTAAATAACCTTACGCTGATCGTTGGCCACGTCGTCGTATTCAAGCAACTGTTTACGAATATCAAAATTGCGGGCTTCGACTTTGCGCTGCGCGCCTTCAATCGAACGCGACACCATCTTGGCTTCAATCGCCTCACCTTCTGGAATTTTTAAACGTGCCATGATGGACTTGAGACGGTCGCCGGCAAAAATCTTGAGCAGCGGGTCTTCAAACGACAGAAAAAAACGTGACGATCCCGGATCACCCTGGCGACCGGCACGACCGCGCAACTGGTTGTCGATGCGGCGCGACTCATGGCGCTCCGAGCCGACGATATGCAGGCCACCCGCAGCCACTACCTCTTCATGCAGCTTTTGCCAATCCGCACGAATCTCGGCGATCTTTCGCTCTTTTTCACCGGCTGATAACTTTTCATCCGACTCAACCGTGTGAATTTGTGGCTCGGGATTTCCGCCCAACACAATATCGGTTCCACGGCCGGCCATGTTGGTCGCAATGGTGATTTGTTTGGGTTTTCCCGCCTGCGCAATGATGTCGGCTTCACGCGCGTGTTGTTTGGCGTTCAACACTTCATGCGGCAGTTTTTCTTTTTTCAACAACTCGGACAACAACTCGGAATTCTCAATCGAGGTGGTGCCAAGCAACACCGGCTGGCCGCGTTCGTGACAATCTTTGACGGCGGCAGCAATGGCGCGATCTTTTTCGGCAAGGGTCATGTAGATCAAGTCGTTTTCGTCCTCGCGAACCATCGGACGATTCGGCGGAATGATGACGGTTTCCAGATTGTAAATTTGCTGGAATTCAAACGCCTCGGTATCCGCCGTGCCGGTCATGCCGGCAAGTTTGCTGTACATACGGAAATAGTTTTGAAACGTGATCGACGCCAGCGTTTGTGATTCGTTCTGAATCTGCACACCTTCTTTGGCCTCGACCGC
>JANPNU010000574.1:0-9274 GCA_031427615.1 Burkholderiales bacterium | reverse complement strand
GGAAGAGCTTGGTATTGCCTACGAGCCGGTATTGGTTTCCATCGCGGATGGCGATCACAAGCGTCCCGATTTCCTTCGGATCAACCCGAAAGGTAAGGTGCCGGCACTAAATGTTGACGGCAAGGTGCTGACTGAAAACGTGGCGATTCTGACCTACTTGGGAGGTGGATACGCCGAGCGTGGGCTGTGGCCGAAAGAGACGTGGAAACAAGCTGAAGCGCTTTCGCTGATGTCATGGCTGTCGTCAACGGTGCATATTGCGGCGGCGGGCATTTTTCGTGCCGAGCGCTTTTCAAAAGATCCAGCAGCGAAAGACGGTATTGTTGCCACCGGCAAAGAAAATTTAGCCAAGTGTTACGCCGAAATTGATCAAATGTTGGTTGGCCGTTCGTTTGCGATGGGTGGGCAATATGGCGTTTGTGACGCGTACTTACTGGTGTTTTATCGATGGGGTAACCGCCTTGGCATCGATATGAAGAGTCAATATCCGACCTGGGCCAAACACGCACAGCGAGTGTTCTCGCGTTCTACGGTCAAGCGTGTTTTTGAAGCCGAGGGTATTGAGCTGGACAAGTAATGAGCGACCTGACAGTCATTATCGACCGTCGCTTGGTATTGCCGACCAAGTGCCATCGTTGTGCAGTTTTGCAACGGCTTGTGTCGATCGGCTTGGCAACGTTGCTGGCGTTGTCGAGCCAATCAAGCCTCGCAACCGAAGTGACGGATGCGGTTGCGCCATTTTCAGCAAATGGTACATTGCGGGTTGCCGTGACGATCGGCGGTTTTTTGCGCTTTCGGGTTGGTGCCATTGGGGCGACCATCAATCTGCTGACGTTTTCGCCGCTCGCGGCAAACGTCGGAAATGCCACGCCGCTGGTAGGTGCCGGGGGTGACGTTGTTGCCAGCACCGTCAATGTGCTGGTTCAAGGCAATCGAAGCCAAATCACCATCACACCGACCAATTCGAGTGCCGGACTTGGTATCGGCACCGGAGTTGCATCCGACGGTCGTATCAGCTACGGCCAGATAAGTACCGCATCGTCGGATGCGATCAACCTGCCGGCACCGGTATTATCAAATGCCGGTGGCAGTGCCGCCCTGCCGGTCTTGTCATCCGGCTCCGGCTCGACGTTAGCCAATAACTTGTCCTGATAGGCGGACTTTGCCGCGGCTGGCATTGGCGGCGTGGCAATGGCGGCACGCATCGGTACATTGGGAATGGCAATCGGGTCGGATACCGCTTTGCGGGTGAGCCCGTTGAGGCTGCTATCCGTGGTGGGCTCAACCCCGTCAATTATTTTTGCGTCAGCTGCCGTCGCGGCCATGATGCTCGTCGGCGTTAAACGTAACGATGCGGGTACCAAAAGCACCACACCAACGGCGAGTTTATCCGGAGCGTCTGGCCGCAAATGGCGGGGGTTGTCAGCCGTAAAATCACGCACACACTTGCGCGCCAGTATGGGCTGATGCGGTGCAAAGTTGTGACAAATACGGGTTAGAATTTCACCGGGTGCAACCAACCAGGTGCCGCTCAGAGGTGCCGCTCAGGCGTGCGGCGGCCGCCTTTACCGATGGATTCGGGATGGCGCCAATGGCAGAGGAAACAATCGCCAGCCTGAACAACAAGCCGATACCAAAGCGCAGTCGATTCACCAACGCGGCTACTCCTCTATAGGGCAATTGATTGACAGGTTTTACGAGCGGCTTTGATTGGCTGCATGAGGCGAACAAAACCACCCCCCGTCGCGGTCTTGCGCACCAGGTGGCAATGTCGATGATTATGGCGGGCGATCCATTGTGTCGATCACCGCAAACCGGTGGACGAAGCAGGTATGAATGCGCCCTCAGACATCGGATCGCATTAAAACCGCAATAAACGCGTCGCCATATCGCGCGAGTTTTGCGCCACCCACACCAGAAATTGCCGCCATTTCAGTTTGGTTGCGCGGCTTTTTACGAAGCAGTTCAAGCAGGGTTGCATCGTGGAAAATCACGTACGGTGGCACACCCTGTTCACGGGCAATGCGCAGCCGTTCCTCGCGCAAGGCCTGCCAGAGCGGTTCGTCCTGCGTTTGAATTTGCAGGCCCTTCTTGTTGGCGCGATCCACGCTGCGGGTCGCAGAGGTGCGCTTGGTGGATTTTGGCGCTTCACGACGCAGCGTAATGCGCTGTTCGTTGCGTAACACGGCACGGCTCGCATCAGTCAGCGTCAGTCCGCCAAATCCCGCCATGTCTACCGCCAAAAAGCCCATCGCAACCAGTTGGCGGAACACACCACGCCATTCTGTTTGATTGAATTCCTGTCCAACACCAAACACACTCAATTGATGGTGGTTAAATTGTCTGGTGCGCTCGGTTGTCTTGCCGAGCAAAACGTCGATCACATGAACGGCGCCGAACCGGTTACCCGTTTTATAGACCGCCGACAATGCCTTTTGTGCCGCCACGGTGGCATCCCATGTCTCAACCGGACTCAGACAGTTATCACAATTGCCACAAACACTTGTGTATTCTTCACCAAAATAACGCAATAACGAACGACGCCGGCATTCCGTCGTCTCGCAAAGACCAAACAAGGCGTCGAGCTTTTGCCGCTCGACCCGTTTGCGCTCGGCCGGTGCATCACCCGATTCGATCATCTGGCTGATACCAACCACATCTGCCAGCCCATAGGCGAGCCATGCGTCGGCTGGCGCACCATCGCGACCGGCCCTGCCCGTTTCTTGATAATAACTTTCGATACTTTTCGGCAGGTCCATGTGTGCCACAAATCGCACATCCGGTTTGTCGATGCCCATGCCAAAGGCGATGGTGGCAACCACAATGACGCCGTCTTCGCGAATGAACCGTTGTTGGTTGCGCGTGCGGACTTCACCGCTCAGCCCGGCGTGGTAGGCAAGTGCGGTGTAGCCGCGTTCATTCAGCCGTTCGGCGGTGGCCTCGACTTTCTTGCGTGACATGCAATAAACGATGCCAGCCGCATCCTTGTGGCCGGCAAGAAATTCAAGCAGTTGCCCCAACCCATCGGTCTTCTGTGTGATGCGATAACAAATGTTCGGCCGGTCGAAGCTGGTAATAAATTGTTTTGCGTCTGTCAGCGATAACCGTTCGATAATTTCGGCACGGGTCGGTGCATCGGCGGTCGCGGTCAAGGCGATGCGCGGCACGTCGGGAAATCGTTCATGCAAGATGCTCAACTCGCGATATTCGGGCCGGAAGTCATGCCCCCACTGCGAAACACAGTGGGCTTCGTCAATGGCGAACAAGGCGAGGCTGGACGTTGAAAGCAAGTGCAAGAAGCGCGGTGTCAGCAGGCGCTCCGGTGCCACATAAAGCAGATCCAGCTCGCCGTTGAGTAACGCCTGTTCGACTTTTGCTGCGCCAGCGGCATCAAGTGTCGAATTCAGGAAGGCGGCCCGCACGTCAAGTTGGCGCAATGCCTCCACCTGATCCTGCATCAATGCGATCAGCGGCGAGATCACAATGCCGGTGCCGGCGCGGATGAGCGACGGAACCTGATAACAAAGCGACTTGCCGCCGCCGGTTGGCATCAACACCAGGGCGTCGCCGCCGGCAATTATCTGCTCAACAATGGCTCCCTGATTCAGTCGAAAGTCTGAATAGCCAAAAACACGATTGAGTATGTGTTGGGCATCGTTGATGCCGTGGTGCGTGGGTGCGGTCATGCCCGGATGGTATCACTCGGAAGTTGGTTTTGAGGATTGCCATTGCCGCCGCGTAAAATAGGCTGATGTCTGATTCACCTGAACGCACAGCGCGTCAATCCGGCGCGACCAGTCCGCCCGCGCCGTCGATACCACGGAATGTGCCAACACACCTGAACGTCGATCATTTGCTACTGGCTGATCGCGGACGCATTGTTGCGCTTGATAAGAAGCGCCGCGAGTTCCAGCGTGCAAACAAGTCACCCGGGCAGATCGCGCAAATCGAAACACAGTTGGCAGACTTGCAAACGGCAGCGTTGTTACGCCTGCAGGCGCGACAGGGGCGTCATGCGCTGATCGCACATCCGGCCTTCGACGATGCGTTGCCGATCGCTGAAAAACGCGCCGAAATTGCCAAGTTAATTCAAGATCATCAAGTGGTGATTGTTTGTGGTGAAACCGGTTCCGGCAAAACCACCCAGCTACCCAAGATCTGCCTTGAACTGGGTCGCGGTGTGCACGGCATGATCGGCTGCACCCAGCCGCGCCGGATCGCCGCGCGTACATTGGCATCGCGGCTGGCACATGAGTTGAAACAGACCGGCCAACACACGGTCGGCTACAAGATTCGTTTTAACGACAAGACCACCGAAGACACGTTTGTGAAGGTGATGACCGATGGTATTTTACTGGCTGAAACCCATAGTGATCGGAATCTATTGGCCTATGACACGATCATTATTGACGAGGCGCACGAGCGCAGTCTGAATATCGATTTTTTGCTGGGTTACATTAAACAGTTGATGGCCAAGCGGCCGGATTTAAAAATTATTGTCACCTCGGCCACCATTGATCCGCAGCGATTCTCAAAACATTTTGATGGCGCGCCGATTATCGAAGTGTCCGGCCGTACCTATCCGGTTGAGGTGCGTTATCGGCCGGAACATTTTTTGGATGACAGTGACGACGCGATTGAAATCGAAGATGCGGTCACCCATGCAATTGACGAAATTTTTCGTGAGACGCACGACGGTGATGTGTTGGTGTTTTTGCCGGGTGAGCGCGAAATTCGCGACACCGCCGAAGCCCTGCGCAAACACCATCCACAACACACTGAAGTGTTGCCGCTTTTTTCCAGGCTATCCAATTCCGAACAGGATCGTATTTTCGCGCCGTCGACATCGAATCGGCGGCGCATTGTGCTCGCCACCAACGTTGCCGAAACGTCGCTGACGGTGCCCGGCATACGTTATGTGGTGGATACCGGTGTGGCGCGTGTGCATCGTTACAGTGCGCGGCAAAAAATCGACATGTTGCAAATTGAGCCGATCTCACAGGCGTCGGCGATGCAACGCGCCGGGCGCTGCGGGCGGGTGTCGGCGGGCATCTGTATTCGTTTGTACGGCGAAGACAACTTTATTGCGCGACCGCCATTCACCACCCCCGAAATTTTACGCACTTCACTCGCCAGTGTGATTCTGCGCATGAAGGCGCTCGGGCTCGGTGACGTCGCCAATTTTCCGTTTGTGGAGCCGCCGAGCCCGCGCATGATTGAGGATGGTTATCGACAATTATTCGAGTTGGGCGCGGTGGATGAGGCCAAAAATATTTCGCCGCTTGGCTGGAAGCTCGCGAAGTTTCCAGTTGACCCCGCCATTGCGCGCATGCTGGTGGCAGCCGAAAAAGAAGGTTGTCTTGGCGAGGTATTGATGATCGCCTCGGCGCTGACGGTGCAGGATCCGCGTGACCGGCCGATGGATAAACAAGAGCAATACTTGGCGGCGCACGAAAAATTTGCCCATCCACAATCGGAATTTTTGGCGTACGTGAATTTGTGGCACTTTTACCACGAGGCCATCAAACACAAACAATCCCACCGCAAACTCGATATGCAGCTCAGGGAAAATTTTCTGTCGCCGATGCGTATGCGCGAATGGCGTGATGTGCATGCACAACTGGCGGAATTGTGTGGCTCACTCGGCATGTTTATCGGTGATGCGCCGGTCATCGGTCAGGTGTCGGCATCGGCCGAACATGCCGCGACAAAAAACGCGGGTGGTGTCAGGGCTGAGTCGTCCAAAGCCACCGGTAAACTTTATGGTCCGCGTTACGAAAATGTTCACCGGGCATTGCTCACCGGTCTGATCACCAACGTCGGCACCAAGTCGATCGAGGGCCATGACTATGTGGCGCCGCGTGGGGTGAAGTTCTTTTTGCCAAAACGAACCCGCGACCATGTCGCGCAAAAAAAAGAGCGCATGAAATGGTTGATGGCCGCAGAGCTGACTGAAACCACGCGGATTTACGCGCGCACTATTGCCACCATTGAGCCGGAGTGGATTGAACAACTCGCAGCTCATTTGGTGACACGCTCGCACTACGACCCGCATTGGGAACGTAAATCCGGCCAGGTGGTGGCGTATGAAACGGTGTCGCTCTACGGACTGGTGATTAATGCCCGTCGGCGTATTCATTACGGCGCCATCAACCCAAAAGAAGCGCGGGAAATTTTTATTCGTCAGGGCCTGGTCGCCGGTGAGGTCGATACCCACGGCAAGTTCCTGAAAATGAATTTGTCTTTGATTGATGAAATTGAAGACATCGAGGCCAAGGCGCGTCGGCAGGACGTGTTGGTTGATGATGAAGATATGTTCTTGCTTTACGACAGTGTGATCCCCGCTGACATTGTCACCATGGTGGCGTTTGAACGCTGGCGCAAGGACACGGAGAAGGTAACGCCGACAGCACTTGAATTCACGCGAGAACAATTGATGCGCCGTGGCGCCGACGACATCACTTTCGACCTTTATCCAAAAACACTCAAACACAAGGGGGCGGCGTATCCATTGCAATATCGATTTGAACCCACCCACCTGCTGGATGGCGTCACCGTGACGCTGCCGGTGTCGGTGCTCAATCAGGTCAATGCCGCGCGTTTTGAGTGGTTAACCATGGGAATGCTGCGCGAAAAGGTGCAGGCGGTTTTCAAATCCCTGCCGCAACGCATTCGCAGCACTCTGGTGCCGGTGCCGGATACGGTGAGTGAATTCATCGCCTTTGTCACGCAACGTCCCGGTATGCATGATTTATCGATGGCCGAGGAAACGTTAATTGATGCCATCACACAATTTTTGCGCAAGGCAAAGGGAATCGAGGTGCCGAAGGATGCGTGGGACGTGTCCGTTTCCTCCGGCCGGGTGGCGACGCATCTGCACATGAATTTTCGGATTACCGATGTGGATGGTAAAGAGCTTGCCATGTCGCGCGACTTCGCGGCATTACGCACACAATTTGCCAATGCGTCCAAAACGGTTTTCTCCACACTGCATCACAATCGGATGGAGCAGGATGGCTTGACGCGTTGGCCAGACGACTTGCCGACGTTGCCTGAGACCATTAATTTTGAGCGCAACGCCATTCGTTACGATGGTTTTCCGGCATTTGTGGACAAAGGAAGCGCAGTATCAATCTCTATATTTGACGCGCATCTTCAGGCAAAAATGGCCCAAACACAGGGACTGACAAGGCTTTTTGCCTTAAATCTCGCGGATCATGTGAAGTCGTGTGAACGCGGCATGAAGGTGTCACCGCTGGCGGCGTTTCAGTATTCAACTTTTTTCCCGGACGCCAAAAATCACGCGCAGGAAGCGTTGCGGCAGGAGCTGTTGTTTGCCGGGTTACGCGCCACATTCGTTGATGACGGTCAGGTTGATGCCGACGAAGTGCGTGAGAAAAAAATATTCGAGCAGAGATTGGCCAATGGCAAGGCGCAATTGGTCGGTCGTACCGGTGCGATTGTCGCCGCGATTGACGAGTCACTAACGCTGGTGGCGGAAGTCCGCAAGCTGTGTCATGAACGCTATGTGAAAGGCTGGGAACACATCGGCCCGGATGTGGATGAACAAATCAGTCATTTATTTGCAGCGCGTTTTTTACGGCAGATTCCGTCATCGCAGTTATTGCATTACCCGCGTTATTTAAAAGCAATTTTGATGCGCTTGAATAAAGCGCGACAGGGCGCCATGGAGCGGGACTTGGAGAGTTTTAAACAAATTCGTCCGTTGTGGCAGCATTATCTTAGCGCAGCCGACTCGTTATTACCGGCGCTACAGGAATACCGCTGGGCGGTTGAAGAATTGCGGGTGGGATTATTTGCGCAGGAGTTGCGCACACCGATGCCGGTGAGTGTGAAACGGGTCGGTAAAATGTGGGAAGCACTGGAAAAATTGTTATGACCGTTGAGAAAGAGCTGATGATCAATATTCCTCGTCTGGCCGCTCGTATGACCTACATTGCGCCATTTGAAGTAATGGAAATTCAAACCCGTGCCCGTGCGCTGGAGCGCGCCGGCCATGATGTGATTCATATGGAAATCGGTGAGCCGGATTTCGCCACGCCACAGCCCATTATTGACGCCGCCAAACAAGCGTTTGATTCCAAACCAATGAATTACACCTCGGCGCGCGGCATGTTGTCGTTGCGTGAATTGATCGCGGGGTTTTACGCGAGTCAATACGGCGTGGTGATTGACCCCGAACGGATTGTCATTACCGCCGGCTCCAGTGCGGCGTTGATGCTGGCATTTGGTGTATTGCTGAATGCGCGGGATGAAGTGTTGATGGCGGATCCGGGTTATCCATGCAACCGTCATTTTGTGCGCGCCATGGATGGCGTGCCGCTGACCATCGCGGTTGGCGCCGATACGGAATACCAGTTGGCGGCAAAACATATTGCGGCAAATTGGACGCCGCGGTGTGTGGCGACGTTGGTGGCCTCACCGTCCAATCCAACCGGCACCACGGTTGGTCGAAATGAATTACAAATGATTCATGATGCAACCGTCCATCGTGGCGGCACCCTGATTGTGGATGAAATCTATCAAGGGCTGACCTATGATGTGGCGCCATCGACGGCATTGGCCTTGCAAGGTGCCGACGATATATTTGTCATCAACAGTTTTTCCAAATATTTTCAGATGACCGGCTGGCGGCTCGGCTGGATGGTGGTGCCAACCGCCTATATCCGTCACGTCGAGACGCTTGCGCAAAATTTGTTTATCTCACCTTCGGCACCGGCGCAATATGCAGCACACGCGGCATTTACGCCTGAAACGCTGGCGATTCTTGAAGCGCGACGTGAACAGTTGCATCGTCGGCGCGATTTTTTATTGCCGGCCTTACAACAGCTTGGTTTCAAGATTCCAGTGACGCCACAGGGGGCGTTTTACCTTTACGCAGATTCGTCCGCCATCGCCGCTGACAGTTTTGCATTGTGCCGTCGTATTCTGGAAGACGCCCATGTCGCCATGACACCGGGCAAGGACTTTGGCAGCAATGCGCCAGAAAAACACATTCGGATTGCCTACACCCAACCGATTCATCGCCTTCAGCTGGCCGTGAATCGACTCGCCGCAACCATCCGGAGTGTTTCATGAAAATAATCGTTCAATGTTTGTTCGGTGTTTTGTGTGTTTGTTTGTCGGCGCAGGCCGAGGAGCGCGCGATCAACGAAAAAATTACTGTGAAGGCAGGGGTGAACGAGGTCTGGAAGGCTTGGACCACCAGCGAGGGAATCAAATCGTTTTTTGCGCCCGACGCAAAAATTGACGC
>JANPNU010000573.1:0-1664 GCA_031427615.1 Burkholderiales bacterium | reverse complement strand
TCACGCGCTTTGGCGAAGTCGCGCAGGGATTGGGTCAGGGATGAAAGATCGCTGTTCATGCGCAATTTTCGCTCATTAAAACTACTCACCGCGCGTGATCATTGCTGGTTTGAAGCCCAAATCCGCCGCCTTGCCTTTGCGGGCGCGGGCCGCCCTGGCGTTGTTGAGGCTGCGAATTTCCAGTGTTTCCTCACGCTGTTTACCGCCACGGCCGGTGACTCAATTGACGAAGCCAGCGCCGGTCACCCGACACCAGCACCTGTGCCTTGCACTTTGCGCTGTACGCGACTTTTGCGCGGCGTTGAACACACCGCATTGTCATTTGGCAATGAAGAGTTTGATGTTATTCTGAACGCTGCTCAACCGGGAAGAGAAAGGTGACTTTGTGAACAGAACTATTTATAGGCGCTGGCTCCAGGCCTTTATGTTGGTGCTGCTGCTGGCGCCATCCCTCGCAAACGCCGTCGGAATGGGAAGGCTCACTGTGCTGTCGTTGCTGGGTCAGCCGTTCAACGCCGAAGTCGACCTGGTTTCGGTGCAAAACGAGGAACTCTCAACGCTTTCGGCACGTCTGGCATCGGTTGATGCCTACCGGCAGGCTAATCGTCAATATGATGCCGTGGTCGCAGGTCTGCGTTTCCATATCGAAAAGCGGCCTGACGGCCAACCGTACATCAAAATCACGTCTGAGCGAGCGGTCAACGACCCGTTTGTCGATCTGCTGATGGAGTTGAACTGGGCCTCCGGGCGCCTCGTGCGCGAATATACGGCTCTCATCGATCCACCCCCCTTGGCCCCGGCCCAATCGCTCGTACCAGCCCTGACTGGCGCACCCGAAACACGTACGCGGCCACAGCCAGCCGTTGCGGCGGCCACGCCGTCATCGATGGCACCGGCTGGCGGGGGCGAATATGGACCGATCAAGCGCGGCCAGACACTGTCAAGGATTGCCGCCAGCGTGAAGCCCAAAGGTGTTTCGCTGGAGCAGATGCTGGTCGGCATTTTTCGCAACAATCCCGATGCGTTCATGAACAACAACATGAACCGCCTGAAAGTCGGCAAGATGCTGCGCATTCCCAACAGGGAGCAACTGCTTGCCATGCCGCAATCCGACGCCGCCAGGGAAGTCCGTGCCCAGGTAACGGATCGGAGCAAGTATCGCCGGAAAGCCGTAGCGAGTCCGCGCGTCAAAGACAAGACGACCGACGGGAAACCGGTATTGCGCCTGTCAAGCGGTGAACCTTCTGGCAGCGCCAAGAGGCGCAGCCAGGACGATCGTGTCCGGGCCCTTGAAGAGGAGCTCATCGAGCACGAACGAGTCCTGAAGGAATCGAATCAGCGCACCAAGGAACTCAAAGGGTCGGTCAAGCAACCTGCCCAATGAAGTTACCGTGAACGTCGGGTAGCAACTCTGGCGCGTCCCCACAGCAAGACAAAAAATCCGCACGCACAGACGTTGTGAGTCACAGGTGAACTGATTCCAGGATCTGGGTCAGACCGGGCAAGACTCTTATATATCGGTGTATTTTTTGCTGGAACCCAGTGCGCGGGCAACCGGATACTTTTCGCCATTGACCATCAACTTCAGACGAGCCGCCTCCATCAGATCAATGCCCAGTTTGTCGCCGAGCGCTCGACGTAGCCGTCAAATACTGCAGGCATGG
>JANPNU010000572.1:0-3783 GCA_031427615.1 Burkholderiales bacterium | reverse complement strand
AATTGTTTAACGAGCTTTAGCATGGCCTCAGTCGTATTGGCGATCTGTCCAAAAAAACGAACTTCACTTGATTGGCTGTCTGCAATGGCAACCGCAATGGTGGCCGCGTGTACATCCATGCCGACGTACTTGGTAAACTCTGTCATGACCTGTCCCTTCAATGGTGGCTCTGAGCCGATGGTTGCAAAACTCCAAGCTTAATCCACGTCGCTTGAAGTGTGGCAGGTCAATACATGTTGTCTAAAACCCCCTGTCTTGTGACAAAAATGAGCACCCGCTATCGAGCGTGCAGCCCTTTTTATAGCGAACCACAGGCAATCCAAATTGGATTAAACGACGTTCAGAGCGAGCGCGCTAGCCTGCATATTTCACGGGTCGGCCCCACTCTGCTTAGCGCCTTGCCCGTGAAATTTCAGCGCACTTTGCATGTCCAATTTGGTTTTCATTGAACATGGGCCTTTGCGCTCGATAGCAGGTCGCTGAACATGCGCTTTTCCGTTCTCTTGCCGTGCTCATTTGCCCACTACGGCCAGCTATGCCGTGGTCAGTCGAGCGAAAAATCACCCGCTCATCGACTCGGAAAGCCCTGCATGGCTTTCCGGTTCAGCGGGCGCGGCGCGTGCGCCGCGAATTACCCGCTTCACCTCATTGAACGCAACCCCGTGAAATATGCAGGCTAGAGAACCGCGGGCGACCCATTAAATATGCAGGCAGATGAGTGTTTTCCGTCGACGGGTACAATCGTTGGGTTGGCGTTGCCAGCAAAGAATCGGCTTAATCAGGGAGACCGCCATGTTTAACGTGTTCAAATTTCCAAATATTTTGTCTGCGGGTTGTTTGGTGCTTCTGATCGCCGCTTGTGGAACGAGCCAGAAACGCGTGGACAGCAATTTTGATATCAACGCCGCAGCGGCAGGGCTGGGCGAACTGACAACCGCACTTCATGAGGACATGCTGTTGCGGCGCAAAATGGATCTGTTCGCCGCAATGGCGACCGATCACTACGTCGTCATGGTTCCAGGCGGCACGCTTGAAACCCGGCAGGAAAATATTGACGGCGCCAAAAATTTTAATGTAACCGCAGTGAATTTTTCCAACGTGGTCACCCGTACACATGGCCGATCCGCCGTTGTCACCGGCAGATGGTCGCTGATGGGTCGCCTTGGCAAGCAGGACATGTCCGGTGACTATGAATTCATGTCGATTTATGAACACGTTGGAGGTAAATGGGCGCTGGTGGCGGAGTCAATAACCAGACGCAAAACATTGCTTCGATCACTTGCGGATTAGTATTGGCGACCGGTTGCATGGAAATTAAAAAAGGCGCGCTGGTTGCGCCAAACAAAACGGGCGCAACCAGCGCCCGTTTTGTTTTGATTATTACCCGCTGCCTGCAAAATTCAAATACTTACACGGTGTCGCGCAACACCTGATAACGCGCGGTCATGGCGACCGGCAGGTTGTGCGTGAGTTTGGTGATCAACTCGGCGTGCAACGTTAATTCCTGTTGCCATTGCACGCTGTTGATGGCGGTAATGCTGGCAAACCGGGGTTCATCAAATGCCAAACCATTCCAGTCGAGGTGCTTGTATTTGGGTATAAAACCAAGCGGTGTTTCAGCGGCACCGGCGTGGCCTTCGACACGTTCGATGATCCATTTCAGCACACGCATATTGTCGCCAAATCCCGGCCAGACATATTTGCCGTTGTCGTCTTTTCGAAACCAATTGACACAATACATTTTTGGCGCGTTGTGACCGATTTTTTCACCGAGATGAATCCAGTGTGCAAAATAATCCGACATGTTGTAGCCACAAAAGGCCAACATGGCAAACGGGTCGCGTCGTACCACGCCGACCTGACCAACAATGGCGGCGGTGGTCTCCGAGCCGAGTGTGGCAGCCATGTAAACACCGTCATTCCAACTGCGCGCCTCGGTCACCAAAGGCACCGTGGTGGAGCGGCGGCCGCCAAATATCATGGCTGAAATCGGTACGCCATCCGGGTTATCCCATTCACTGTCAAGCGACGGGCATTGGTTGGCCGATACCGTGAAACGCGCATTGGCGTGGGCCGCCAGTCGACCGCAGTCCGGTGTCCATGCGCCACCCTGCCAGTCGGTTAATTTGGCGGGCGGGGTTTTGGTCATGCCTTCCCACCACACGTCACCTTCCGCTGTCAGCGCGACGTTGGTGAAAATCGTATTCGACTTTAACGATTCCATGCAATTTGGATTGGTTTCGTAGGAGGTGCCCGGTGCGACACCAAAAAAGCCAGCTTCCGGATTGATGGCGCGTAATTTTCCGTCGGCCCCAGGTTTGATCCATGCAATATCGTCACCGACCGTGGTCACTTCCCAGCCCGCCTCCTTAAACGAGGCGGGTGGAATCATCATGGCGAAATTGGTTTTGCCACATGCCGATGGGAAAGCGGCGGTGACGTAGTGTTTTTTGCCGGCGGGTGTTTTGACGCCGAGGATCAACATATGTTCCGCCAGCCAGCCTTGTTGCCGGCCCATGACGCTGGCGATACGCAACGCGAAACATTTTTTACCGAGCAACGCGTTGCCACCATAACCCGAGCCGTACGACCAAATTTCGCGGGTTTCCGGAAAGTGCACAATGTATTTGTGGTCCTTGTTGCACGGCCAGGCGACATCCTTTTCACTGGCGGCAAGCGGCGCGCCAACGGAATGCAGGCAGGGTACAAATGCGCCGTCCGCCCCCAATGCGTTTAATACATTTGAGCCCATGCGGGTCATCAATTTCATATTGACTGCGACATAGGGCGAGTCGGATATTTCCACGCCAATGTGCGCAATCGGTGAAGCCAGCGGGCCCATTGAAAATGGAACAACATATAGCGTGCGTCCGCGCATCGAGCCGGCAAACAGGCCAGCCAATTTTGCGCGCATTTCATCTGGTGCCATCCAGTTGTTGGTTGGACCGGCATCGTCTTTTTTGGCTGAGCAAATAAAAGTGCGGTCTTCGACACGCGCCACATCAGAGGGGTCCGACCAGGCCAGATAAGAGTTCGGGCGCAGGGCTTCATTTAATTTGTGAAAAGTGCCGGCCGCAACCAGTTCATTACACAGGCGACGGTACTCGTCGTCGGAGCCGTCACACCAATAGATTTTGTCCGGCTGGGTTAATGCGGCGATTTCGTCAATCCACGCCAGCAGCTTTTTATGTTTTGTCGGGGCGTCGTTCATTTGAACGGGATTGGTTTTGGCGGGCATAAAATTCTCCAGGGTGTTTCGCCACGTGATAGTGGGCAAATGCGCGCAGTTACATGGGCACTTGCAGCCATGCATTTGCAACCACTGCACACGTTACATGGGGCATCACTAATCGTATGATCGGAAGACAAAAATTATCCCATAGCGGGCGCTAAATTGCCGCCGGATCAAAATGAATTAATTTTCCTGATTGCCCAAAACACAGTGTTAACAGTGTTTATTGATTAACCGGCAATTGCTGACCGTAGGTGCGAAATTTATCCAACACCACCGCCATTTCCTTGTCGTCAAGAATTGGAATGGGTTGTTGCGTCTGGATGGCATCCAGGTACATTTTTGCCAAGGCCTCAATTTCAACCGCCAATGCCAACGCTTGTTCAAGATTGTTGCCGCAGGCAATCACGCCATGCTGCGCCAGTAGACAGGCTTGCCGGTCTATTAGCGCAGCCAAGGCGCCCTCAGACAATAAGTGGCTGCCCAACGTGGCGTAGGGCGCGGATCGGATGTTTGCGCGTGCGGCAGCGGCGATCATGCCCACGGCGTGC
>JANPNU010000571.1:0-2901 GCA_031427615.1 Burkholderiales bacterium | reverse complement strand
CAAGCCGGATTCGTCCGCCGCGGCCTTGGCACACGCCATTGACACCGCCAGAATTGCGTTTGCGCCGAGGCGTGATTTTGATTCCGTGCCATCCAGCTCAATCATCGAACGATCAATAAACGCCTGCTCGGTTGCGTCCAGCCCGATAATGGCTTCACAAATTTCGGTGTTGATATGTTCACACGCTTTTAGCACACCCTTGCCGAGGTAACGTCTGGGGTCTTTATCCCGCAATTCAATGGCCTCACGCGATCCGGTTGACGCACCGGACGGCACGGCGGCACGACCGATGACGCCTGACTCGAGTAACACGTCACATTCAACCGTCGGATTGCCACGCGAATCCAGAATTTCACGGGCGATGATGTCAACAATAGCGGTCATAAAGGCTCTTTAGTGTTGTTGGTCGGGAAACGATTCAATCGTTTCGCAGGTCTTTATTTCATCAACGCAATTTCAGCAAACTCGCGTTGTTTCACCAGCGTATCCAATTCTTTTAGCACGGTCAGCAAGTCCTTCATCATGCCGAGCGGCCATGAGTTGGGGCCATCGGACAGCGCCTTGGATGGATCGGGGTGGGTTTCCATAAACAAACCAGCAATACCAGTGGCAATTGCGGCACGCGCCAATACTGGTACAAATTCGCGTTGACCGCCTGACGAGGTGCCCTGCCCACCCGGCAATGCCACCGAATGAGTGGCATCAAACACCACCGGGCAGCCGGTGTTACGCATGATGGCCAGCGAGCGCATATCCGACACCAGATTGTTGTAGCCAAACGACGCACCGCGCTCACACACCATGATGTTGTTTTGTCCACTCGCTTCCCGCGCCTTGTCAACAACATTTTTCATGTCGTTCGGCGCCAGAAACTGACCTTTTTTAATATTGACCGGCAGGCCTGCGCGCGCAACTGCGTGGATAAAATCTGTCTGCCGGCACAAGAATGCCGGTGTTTGCAGCACATCAACCACCGACGCAACCCTGGCGATTTCGTCGATGTTATGAACGTCCGTCAAGACCGGCAGGCCGAGTTGTTTTTTGACTTCCGCCAGCACCCGCAGGCCTTCGTCCATACCTGGGCCGCGATACGATTTCCCAGACGAACGATTGGCCTTGTCATAACTGGACTTAAAAATAAACGGAATATTCAGTTCCGCCGTCATTTCTTTTAACTGACCCGCCACGTCAATTTGCATTTGTTCCGACTCGACCACACAGGGGCCGGCGATCAAAAAAAATGGCTTATCAATTCCAACATCAAATCCACAGAGTTTCATTCCACTACTTTCAATTATTTGTTACGCAGATTTGGCACCCTGCACCACACGCAAACCGGTTTCACCGTGGGTTTTTTTACGCTGTTCAAGCGCCGCTTTTACGTAGGAGATAAACAGCGGATGGCCGTCACGCGGGGTTGAAGTGAATTCCGGGTGAAACTGGCAGCCATAAAACCAAGGGTGCGCATGTTTGACCGGATCCAGCTCAATCATCTCCGTCAACGATTCTGAATTGGTACGCGCTGAAATAATCAGGCCCGCCGCTTCCAGTCTGGGGACGTAATGATTATTCACCTCATAACGATGGCGGTGACGCTCACTGACGGTGGTGCTTTGATAAATCCGGTGCGCAAGTGTGTCCGGACGCACGGTGCAGGGGTGCGATCCCAAACGCATGGTGCCACCCATGCGTGAACTGGCGTCGCGACGCTCGACCTGCCCGTCGTGATTTTGCCATTCGGTTATTAACGCCACGACCGGATGGGGGGTGTCGGCATCAAATTCGGTTGAATTGGCATTGGCAAGCCCAACAACATTGCGCGCAAATTCAATGGTGGCAATTTGCATGCCCAAACAAATTCCAAGATACGGAATTTTATTTTCACGGGCAAATTTGACCGCGGCAATTTTGCCTTCGGTGCCACGTTTACCAAAACCGCCCGGCACCAGTACCGCATCCATCCGCGCCAATTCTTCAATACCGCCTTCCTCGATCACTTCGGAATCGAGGTAGTGGATATTGACGCGGGTGCGGGTGTGGATGCCGGCGTGAATCAACGCTTCCGACAATGATTTGTATGAGTCCGCCAAATCAACATACTTACCGACCATGGCCAGATCAACTTCAGCGGTTGGATTCTCCAGGGCATCAACAATGTTGTCCCATTTGGTGAGGTCCGCGGGTTGCGGCGTCAGATGCAATTTACGACAGACGATTTCATCCAGGCCCTGTTTATGCAGCATCTTCGGAATCTTGTAAATCGAGGTCGCGTCGTAACAAGAAATGACCGAGCCTTTGTCGACATTGGTAAACAACGCAATTTTGCGGCGCTCTTCGTCCGGCAATGGACGGTCGCTACGACACATCACCACATCCGGCTGAATACCAATTTGACGTAATTCCTTGACGCTATGCTGGGTCGGTTTGGTCTTGATTTCACCAACGGCGGGCAAATATGGCACCAGGGTCAAGTGGATATAGCAGGTATTGTCACGGCCCTGCTCGACGCCCATCTGGCGTATCGCCTCCAGAAATGGCAATGACTCGATATCACCCACCGTGCCGCCAATTTCAATGATGCCCACGTCCGCCTCGGCTGTACCCGCGATAATCGAGATCTTGATCTCGTCGGTGATGTGCGGAATAACCTGAACAGTTGCGCCGAGATAATCGCCGCGGCGCTCTTTATTGATGACCCGTTCGTAAATCTGACCGGTGGTGAAATTGTTGGTCTTTTTCATCTTGGTCGAGACGTATCGCTCATAGTGGCCAAGATCAAGGTCGGTTTCCGCGCCGTCTTCGGTGACAAACACCTCGCCGTGCTGAAACGGCGACATGGACTTTGAATCTGACGTGTTTTTGAGCATGGCGGCCTGCAAACCTACGAGCGCTAAAATACCC
>JANPNU010000570.1:0-3944 GCA_031427615.1 Burkholderiales bacterium | reverse complement strand
ACCATCATCATTGCCTACATCACACTTCGTTTTGTCAATTTTTCATACACGGCACTAAATACCGCTGTCATTAGTCAGGCCATGGTGTTTGCGTTGGGCCTTGTACTTGCGTATTCCCTCTACTATTATGGTGCCCGATTGCTGATCACCCTCCTGGTACTGATGTTCGCCTATTGGCTGGCCGAAAGAATCATCAGCCGCCTGCCCGGTGAGTTTGACGTGTTTTATGCTACAGCCCGCTTTCAGTTGTATTCAACACTCTTCATTTTTGGCTGGGTCTTTGGATTCCTGCTGGAGCGCGTTCGCTGGTCGTACATTCTCCTCTTCAGTACACTATCGGCAGTAACTCTTATTTCAATTTCGAGCACAATTGACATCAGCCTTTCTTACATTCTACTTCATCTGTTTCCAATGGTGCTCTACGGGTTGTATATGCTTTTTCTGTCGCCCCTGCTAACAGATCGCATAGAGATGAATCTGAAGAAGTCCGGGAAGCTGGTTGTCCGCTTTGGTCTGTTTGTTCTGTTGATCTTGTTGGCCTTTGCGATTACTGAACGCCTTTTCAAGAACGAATTGAAAGCCGTTGAAAAAGAGCTCGCTGCCCGCGGGACAAGCGACAACAAAGGGGGATCAAAAGAGGAAGGAAGCGGCTACGATGATCGATATGGGCTCATGGAGAAAGACCATGATGGCTACCGACTGAAAGATACCATGAAGGTAAACACAAAAATGAGCCAGTCGGATAAGCTCATGTTCTGTAGCAAGCTGGATAACTATTTTCCAGATGGAAGCCCCATGCCATTATATTTTGTCTATCACTATCTCACGAAATATGATGTTGCCAGAGAGAGCTTCGTGCGCGATGTGAATGTGCCCTCCTTGGAGGAGTTTGATGTTGACCCGGCAGTCTTGCCGATGTACTATTCCTACACCGACACTTCGGTGATCCGCAAATCAATGGCGCGCAAACTGCGTAAAGTGGTAGATGCGCAGGTGCCCAGACCTGGCTGTCGTGCAGTTTGGCCGTCGAGGTGTCCAGGCTGTGCACCACGCCGCTGTCGGCATCGACGCCCATGCAAAAAGTGAATTCCGGATTGCAGCAGCAGCCAAAAGATGCGCAAGGCCGCTTCCTCAAAGGTCTCATTCTCACCGAACAAAAAAAAATCACCGAGGCCATCCAGACGTTCAGCGGGTTGACCGAAGATTTTCCAGAATTACCCGAGCCGCACAATAACCTTGCGGTACTTTATGCCGGCCAGGGCAATTACGACAAAGCAAAAGCGGCGCTTGAACTGGCGATCCACACCAATCCTGCGTATGGCACGGCCCACGAAAATCTTGGCGACATTTACGCACAACTCGCACGCCGCGCCTATGATAAGGCCTTACAAATCGACAAGTCGAATGTAACGGCACAATCCAAATTGGCCTTGGTCAAGGAAATGTTTACCGCCCCCAAATCAGCGCCACAACCCGCGGCCACGACCGTTGCCCTGGCGCCAACCCAAGTTGCCAAAGTTGAGTCGGCAAAACCGCCGGTTGCGTCGTCGGCTGCTGCACCCATTGTTACCCATCCGGCGGCCAAGCCTGCCGCCGCCACACCGGCAGGCAAAGCCACGCCGCCAACCGAAGAAAGCGCAAAAGCAATGGTCATCGCCTGGGCAAAAGCCTGGGCCGCAAAGGATGTAGCAGCCTACCTGGGTTATTACGCGCCCACCTTCGAGATACCGGATGGGATCTCACGAACTGCATGGGAAACACAACGGCGTGAGCGACTAGAACGACCCAAATCCATTCGAATTGATGTCACCATTCGCGGCATCAAAATAAAAGACAACGAAGCAGCGGCCACATTCCGCCAGTCGTATGTCGCCGACGCTTACAAGAGTGACAACACCAAAACACTTCGATTGGTACGAGTTGGCGACAAATGGTTGATCCAATCGGAACGGTCGGGGGGCTAATGTCCGGCATGCATTGCATCGGACATCCTGCCCGCGTGAGGGCAGCCTATGGTCGATTGCTGCTGGTGTCGTCATTGTCGCTCACCAACGTTGTTGCCCAGCCGGTCTCCACCGTTGCAGGCGCCAGCATTGCCGGCATTGCCGTCAATTCCGCCACCAGCCTGCCCTCGTACAGCAACGACGTTGAACGCGCCCTAGGTAGGGCCTTGGAAAAACTGAGCAACGGCGGTATTGCACCGGCCATCAAGGAACTGGACGCCGCGCTGGCGAAAAATCCAAACTTTCGCCTCGGCCATTTGGTACGCGGTGATTTATTGATGGCCAAGTCCGGCGTGATGGTGGCACTGACAGGCGCACCGGGTGTGAAGCCACAAGCAGAAATGCAGGCCAGTATTGCCAATTTGCGCCATGAGGCACAAGTCCGGCTGACACACTATTTTGATGCGCCTGCGGCCGATTCGCTGCCGTCTGCACTGCTGCAACTGGCGCCTGAACATCACTACGCATTGTTGATGGACTTGTCGCGGGCACGAATTTACGTCTTCAAAAACGTCAACGGCAAACCACAACGCGTTGCTGATTTTTACACCACCATTGGTAAACGTGGCATCGAAAAAGAGCGCTCAGGCGATCAAAAAACGCCGATTGGTGTCTATCACGTGACGTCCACCGTTGCAAAAGAAAAACTAACCGACTTTTATGGTCCGGGTGCGTTTCCAATCAACTTTCCCAATGAGATGGACAAACGCCTTGGTCGCACCGGCTCCGGAATTTGGATCCACGGCACACCGTCCGATACCTATAGCCGCCCGCCATGGGCGAGTGATGGTTGTGTGGTATTGACCAACGATGATTTTCAACAACTGGCGCAGTATGTCACGCCGGGGGTCACACCAATCATCATCGCGCCAACCATCGAGTGGCAAATGCCCGCCGAATGGAGCGCGTTCAGCGTCGCATTTGATCGCTATCTTGAGCAATGGAAACAAGATTGGGAAAGCCTGAATAACGACGCCTACCTCAGCCACTATTCACAAAAGTTTGCCGCAGACGGCAAAGGAATTGGTGAATGGACCACCCACAAACGCAATGTGAATGCCGCAAAATCCTTTATTAAAATTGACGTTTTAAACCTTTCCGTATTCGAGTATCGAACCAATGCCAGCCAGCCCGCAATGATGATGGTGACGTTTGATCAAATCTACAAAAGCAGCAACAACAATACCAAAATGAAAAAACGCCAATACTGGCAACGTGAGGAAGGACGTTGGAAGATTATTTACGAGGGCGCGGCAGGTTAATCGCGCCTGATCGTCATTGACATGAATAACGAATTTTTACTGAATATTAAAGGAGCGAATACATGAATGTCGTATCAACCAAAATCACCACCCTGATTGCCGCGTCCATCACCGCTTTGTCGATTAGCCTATTGTCGATAAATGCCGTTGCACAAACGCCTGCAACACCACCGGCCCCGGCATCCCAACCCGCTGCCAAGCCTGCTGTAAAGGCAGATACACAAAAGGTCGCAACCAAAACCACCACCAAAACCAGTTTATGTAAACCCGAAAAAGGAATGCCTGTGAAAGTCAAACTCACCACATCAATGGGTGCCATCACCCTCGAACTCGATAGCGAAAAAGCGCCCATCTCAACTGGAAACTTCATTCAGTACGTCGAATCCGGCCATTACAATGGCACCATTTTCCATCGCGTCATCGGCACTTTCATGATCCAGGGCGGCGGATTCACCAAAGATCTGGTGCAAAAACCCACCAACGCGGCGATCAAAAACGAAGCCGCCAACGGCCTCAAGAATGACAACTACACCGTCGCCATGGCGCGTACTGGTGTGGTGGACAGCGCGACCACGCAGTTCTTTATCAACGTCAGCAACAACGACTTTCTCAATCATGCAGGCCCGAACAACTTCGGATATGCAGTATTCGGCAAGGTCGTAGAGGGCAAGGATGTGAT
>JANPNU010000569.1:0-5433 GCA_031427615.1 Burkholderiales bacterium | reverse complement strand
GGTTGCGACACCATCACCATCGGGCAGCAGACCCAACTCATAACCGCCGACATTGAAGCCGACATAAAACGGCTCGTCAAAGTAGGGCGCGTGGCCGACCCATTGGGTGAACCACGCACGGGTTTTAGCCAGATCGGTGGCGCGGTAAATGACGGTGCGTAAACCCAACAGACTGGACATGATTATTTTTTCCATTCAGGGTGCGTCAGGCGTAATTCACGTTGCTGCTCGATCAACGCCTGATAAAACGCAAATCGTTGTGTTTGGATCTTGCCCGCTTCGACGGCGGTGATGATGGCGCAGTTGGGTTCGTCGATGTGGGCACAATCGTTAAATTTACATTCGCCAAAATACGCTCGAAATTCGGGCATGGCATAAGCGATGTCGTCGTCATCCAGATGAAACAAACCGAACGATTGCATACCCGGCGAATCAATGATCGCTGTATCCGCATCGAGCCAGAACATGCGGGTGAAGGTGGTGGTGTGTTTGCCGGAATTGAGCGCGACCGAAATTTCACCTTCCTTGGCAACGTCACGCATCAGCAAATTATTCACGGTGCGTGATTTACCCATGCCGGACTCACCCACAAAAAGGGTCTTCTTGCCGGCCAACAATGGCCGCAGCGGGGTGATGTCGAATTTTGCCGAGATCGGCAGGACGTTATAACCAATACGCTCCAAATGGCGTAATGACTCGTGTGACGCGGCAAATTCCGGCAGGTCCATCTTGTTTAACATGATGGTGGCGGGGATGTTGGCGGCTTCACAGGCCAGCAAACAAAGATTCAAAAACGTTGGTGAAAACGGCGGGCTCGGCGCGCAAATAATTACCGCGTGATCGATGTTGGCGGCAAGGATTTTTTCGCGCCAGGCGTCTTTCCGAAACAACACATTTTTGCGTGGCAATACTTCGTCAATGCGCGCCGCTTTCGGCCCGGTCATGGAGACCATCACTTCATCACCGCAGGTCACGTCCTGTTTTTTGCCCTTGCGGATGGCGACACACTCGGTCTTGTCGGCCAGTTCGATCAAATAGTCCCGACCAAAATCGCCCGTCACCAACGCTTTGAGTGTTTTGGTCATGAATGAAGCGCGTCAAGTTTGGCAGCGCAAATAAAATCATTAAGTGTGATGCCGCCGGCATCGTGGGTGGAATAGGCCACCACGCAACGGTTGTAATGCACGCCCATATCCGGATGGTGATCCTGCTGGTGTGAGATCCACGCCGACGCATTCACAAACGCCATGGTCTCGTGGTAATTTTTGAATGGGAAGGTTTTGCGAATTTCATTTTCAACCCGCGCCCAGCCGGGCAGGGTCGCCAGATGTTTATGGATGGTGACGTCATCGAGTGCCGTGGCTTGGCCGCCGGGTGCACAATTCATGGTGGCGAGATGGGTCATATTGGATGGGCAATTGATTTTAAGTGGCCAATACGAATCGCAGCCGGTGGATGCGAATCATAGACCGCCGAATGAATCGGGTCAGGCGTGAGTGTAGAGGCATTATCGCGATAAAGCTTCACCAATGCTGAAACCAGATCGTTGGCGTCGGTTTGCTCGGCAGCGTAGGCATCGGCTTCAAATTCGTGTTTGCGTGAAATCAGACTCGACAGGGGGGTCATCCAAAACGTAAACACCGGCAGCACCGTGAAAAATAACACCAGCGACACGGCCACGTGTGGGGTGCCGATTTGCGGCATCCCCAGGCCGGCGTAGAACCACGGCTGGTCGATTACCCAGCCCATCAAGGCGAGGATTACCAACGCGACCGCAAAGGTGCTCACCATGCGTTTAATGATGTGTTTGCGTTTGAAATGCCCCAGTTCGTGCGCCAACACGGCTTCGATTTCAGATGGGGTCAGACGCGTGATCAAGGTGTCAAAAAAGACGATTTTTTTGGTGCGACCAAAGCCGGTGAAATAGGCATTGCCGTGGGCGGAACGTTTGGAGCCATCCATCACAAACAGGCCCTTGGACTGAAAGCCGCATTTTTTGAGTAGCGCTTCAATGCGCGTTTTGAGGGTGGGTTCTTCAAGCGCTGAAAACTTATTAAACAGCGGGGCGATCACGGTTGGATAGATCACCATCATCAATAACGAAAACCCGATCCACGCCAACCAAACATAAAGCCACCACAGGCTGCCCATTTTTTCCATTAACCAAAAGGTGCCGAGTAATAATGGCAATCCAATCGCCGCAGCCAAACACCAGCCTTTGAGCATGTCCAGAAGGTAGGTTGCTGGTGTGGTTTTGTTAAAGCCGTGTTTGGCTTCGATGCCAAAGGTGCGAATCAAATCAAACGGCAGGCCGATGACGCCGGTGACCACGCTCAAGCCAACAATGAACACGACACCGATAGCATATTGGCCACTGACCAGACTGTCTGCGCGGGTGAATAACCACGCCAGCCCGCCACCGAGTGTCAACCATAACAAAACAATGACACCCAGCACCTCGTCAATGGCGCCCAAGCGCTGTTTGTCGATGGTGTAATCCGCCGCCTTTTGGTGGGACTCAAGACTGATGGCATCGGCGAATTCGGCCGGCACCGCCGACCGATTGGCGCGCACATGGCGCATGTGGCGAAGCGTCAGCCATAAACCAAATGACACACTCACGGCGGTGAAAAACAGGAATAGCTTGGTAAACAGGGCAGCGGTCATGAGGCGGTGATCTTTATATGGGACAGGGTGGCTGGAGAAGGGGCGCGTCGAATAAGACAGGGTAAAGCGAATACAATGCAACTACACTGTTTTCTGTTCAACTCCTCTATTTTAGCGCCATGCCCCAAGATCAAAACAACCTCATCTGGCTCGACATGGAAATGACCGGCTTAAAGCCGGAATCCGACGCCATTATCGAAATTGCCATTGTGGTGACTGATGCCCAGCTCAATACTGTTGCCGAAGCGCCTGTACTGGTGGTGCATCAGCCACAATCGGTGCTCGATGGCATGGATTCGTGGAATAAATCGACCCACAAAAAATCCGGGCTGATTGACAAAGTGCTGGCATCAACCCTGTCTGTTGAGGTGGTTGAGCGACAAATGATTGAATTTTTGCGGGAGCATGTGCCGGCAAAAACATCACCCATGTGTGGCAATTCAATTTGCCAGGATCGGCGCTTTATGGCGCGTGGCATGCCGCTGCTGGAAGATTATTTCCACTACCGAAATCTGGATGTGTCCACACTCAAGGAACTCGCCAAACGCTGGAAGCCACAAATCATGTCAGGCATGGTTAAACACGGCAAACACGAGGCACTCGCCGATATTTATGAGTCGATTGAAGAACTCAAATACTATCGTCAGCATTTCCTGAATTTGGGCTGATTGCCTGCTGCGGTGGCGTGGTACGCACGGCACTATCACCATCACCATTGATCTTCCCCGGCGTCAGGCCGGGTCTAATTTCATTTTCGCGTTGGTGATGCTGCCATTCAAAATTAGGCACCGGACGTGCGCGAAACGATGAAGCGGTTTCGCTGCTCCGGTGAAGGGGAGGTGACCTTCTCTGATGAGGGCACGCAATGACCTTCCCCGGATTTAGTCCGGGGCCCAATTTCGTTTTTGCGCCGCTGATGGTGCTATTTAAAATTAGGCACCGGACGTGAGCGAAACGATGAAGCGGTCGGGTAAAAGCCAGTGATGGCCTGATTGGCTTTTGTGATAGTGCGCCAATAGACGTATTAGGTATATGTCTTCTCATCGGCATCCTTGGAACGTTTCTAAAACATAATTTTGTGCCGATTGCGTAAACAATCTATCTATCAGTAAAATTGGAAGATTGCATTAACGTTTGTTCGAAAACATAAACCCGCCAATGGGCGGGTCTTTTGAGATGAAAATGGCTGGAAATCGTTTATTAATAATGACTCTTTACGTGGCGCTATGGTAGAGGCCAATTTCCGCGAGGTCTGCGCTTAATCCAGCCAGCCCTTGCGTTTGAAATAGGCCAATGGCATTAACACCGAGACAATCATCAGGCTGATCGCAAACGGATAACCATAGTCCCAACTGAGTTCCGGGAACCAGCCGCGAAAGTTCATGCCGTAAATAGAGGCGATCAAAGTCGGAGGCAACAGGGCAACCGAGGCGATCGAAAAAATCTTGATGATTTTATTCTGGTTGATATTGATGAAACCCACGGTGGCGTCCATCAGGAAGTTGATTTTGTCGAACAGAAAGGCGGTGTGGCTGTCGATTGAATCGATGTCGCGCAGTATTTGTCGTGCTTCTTCGACCTGATCCCCATCAAGCAGTTTTTGGCGCATCAGGAATGACACCGCACGGCGGGTGTCCATCACATTGCGGCGAATGCGGCCATTCAAATCTTCTTGGTGCGCGACGCGCGCCAACACCTTGCTGGCCTCGGCATCAGTCATACGTTCGGTCAGCACAAACCCGGAAATTTTTTCAAGCTTGGCATAAACCCCTTCCAATGCATCGGCGGAATATTCGGCATCCGTGGCATACAAATCCAGCAACACCTCGCGCGCATCTTCAATGTAGCCGGGACGGGTGCGGGCACGCATGCGCACCAGACGAAATGCCGGCAAGTCTTCCATATGCAGGCTGAACAGGGTATTGCCCTTGAGAATAAATGCGACCAATACGTTGCGTGAATCGCCGTCGATCTCCAGCAAAAAATCGGAACGTAGATGCAACTCGCCGCTATCCCCTTCAAAAAACCGCGCGGACGCCTCGATGTCGCCCATCGCCTCTGAGGTGGGAACGTCAAGTCCATACAGCGTGCGAATCCAATCACGCTCAACATCGGTCGGTGAATCCAGATCGATCCAGATGGGATCGGAATTTTTTAAATCGTCAATCGAATCAACTTGCAGTTGATTCAGGCGGCGATTATTGAGAATAAAGACGTTTAGCACAGACTGACCCGGATAGCGGTTGCAAGGTGGCGCGATTGTAGTGGAAGTTGTCTCCGCTGGCGAGCAAATTCATGATGGATTACGGCTGGCCGAGGAAAAAATAAAACAAAGGGCTCCGCTCCCGGGTGCGGCCATAACCGAAATAGAGCGGCCCAAATGCGGTATCGAAACCCATAAACACCCCCAATGATGTTTTATTTTCACTGCTGGACAAAGTCTGAAAGCTGTTACCGATGCGACCTATTTCACCGGAGATACCGGCAAACACCCGTCGGCCAAAAAATGATGAGGAGAGCGGCAATTGATAATAGTAGGACAGCCTTCCCAGCGCCACCGATTCGCCGATCAATTCCCCGTGCCGGTAACCGGATAGCTGCAAAAACCCGCCAAGCGAAAATTGGTCAAAGATCGGAATGTTGCCGCGCAGGCTGCGTCCATATCTTGCTGCAAACGAAAAAGTATGGCCGTCAAGCGAATAATTCTCGTTGTAGGTGGCCTCAACCTTGCGGTAATCGGTACTGGCGCCGAGACCGGTCACGCTG
>JANPNU010000568.1:0-6116 GCA_031427615.1 Burkholderiales bacterium | reverse complement strand
AGCTATAACTGGAGATGTCGTGTGCCATGCGGAAACTCTCACGCGACAGGCCTTCGAGAAAATCGCCGGTGATGGCTTCGCGTGGTGCAAACGCGATGGCATGAACAAATCCGTCGAAGGTGCCCCATTCCTTTTTGAGCGACTCAAAACATGCCGTGATTTGGTCGTCGCTGGTCACGTCACAGGGTAGGACGATTTTGCCGTTGAAATCGGGGGCCAATTTGTGGACACGATCGCGGATGCCTTCACCCGCATAGGTGAAAGCTAATTCGGCGCCTTCACGGTGCATCGCCTTGGCGATGCCATAGGCGATCGAGCGATTGGACAATAGACCGGTTACGAGAATTTTTTTATTGGCGAGAAACCCCACGGCAGCGCTCCTGCAAGACGTAAAATGAGACCTAAGTTTAGCTGAATCGTCCGGCAAACTCTCCACCAACACTTTCTGAAAGCTTGGATATCGATGTCACGCCGGATTCTGATCGTGCGCCGCGAAAATATTGGTGACCTGATATTGACCACGCCGCTCATTCGCGCGCTGCGTACGGCCATGCCGGATGCGTTTATCGCGGCACTGGTCAATTCCTACAATGCACCGATACTCGCCAGCAATAATGATGTTGATGTTGTTTACGTTTACCATAAAGGCAAACACGCGGATTCATGGCAGGCGTTCGTGCGTGCCAGATTGGCGCAGGCAATGCAACTTTGGCAATTACGCAAACAAAAATTTGACGATGTGTTGTTGCCGGATCCGCGTTACAGCGCCCGCAATATCCGCATGGCGAAATTCATTCTTGCCGGCCGTCCCAATACCCGCACGATCGGATTTGAGGAAAGCGAAAACGGCAATCGCGCCGGTTTGGATATGGCCATTTCCAAAGCCAATACCGACCTATGGCACCAGGCGCAATATATGTATTTGGCAGCGGCGGCCTTTGGCATCAGCGCCGACCCACGCGATACCCCGCGTTGTGTGCTGGTGCCGCAAAAAATTGATGCGTCAATCACCATCAATCAATCCGCAAGCGTTGGCCCGATTATTGGCCTGCATATCAGCGCCCGCAAACCATCGCAACGATGGCCAGCCGCCGCATTTGTTGAGCTTGCCACCTTGTTGCACCAACACCACCGCGCCCGCATCAAGTTGTTCTGGTCGCCCGGTCATGATGATGATCTGCTGCATCCGGGGGACGATGGCAAAGCGGAGGTGATTCTTGCCGGCGTTGACGCAAACATT
The DNA here is from genome assembly GCA_031427615.1 of Burkholderiales bacterium. Classification (GTDB taxonomy): domain Bacteria; phylum Pseudomonadota; class Gammaproteobacteria; order Burkholderiales; family Usitatibacteraceae; genus UKL13-2. Next base: position 4,876 of record JANPNU010000568.1, on the reverse strand, counting down.
GACCTGGTGCCGGTGCCAACCACGACGTTGCGAACTTTGATTGATGCCATGGCCATGGTTGATTTGGTGGTCTGCGCCGACGGTGGGGCCTTACACGTGGCAGCCGGCTTGGGCAAGCCGATTGTGGCGTTATTTGGGGACTCTGAAGTAAAACGCTGGCACCCCTGGGGCGTGCCGTATCGGGCGATACAAAAATCATCCAACACGGTGATGGACATTTCGCCGATCGAGGTGCTGGCCGCTGTAGATGAACTGATAGATCATGCGGCGGCCAAATGAAACGTTTGGTTAATTTTTTTGGCAGGCCCAATCCATCATGGAGAACGCCAATGGACTGTGTTTCGGGTATAGTTTCCTGTCATTTTCATAGGGCGCTTCAACTTGTGGCGTCCTATCCATTCAGGTTCTGAGAGGCAAAAATGCGTTTGTGTTCGCGCGTCATCTCCGGTCGCCACTTTGTTGGTTTTGCGACGATTGTCTTGGCAATTTTTTTTACGTTTGCAAATTTTGCAAATGCACAAGCTGCAGGCGCTGCGCCGCACACGCCGCACACGCCATACACGCCGGACAAAAACAAAGTCATCCGCTATGCTTTTGAAGTCGCCGAAACCGGCATGGATCCGCACAAGGTTTCGGACGTTTATTCGACCATTGTTCACAACGCCATATTTGATACGCCAATCCGTTACGACTATTTGGCCCGTCCCCTCAAGGCGGTCGCCAATACATTGGTTGCGTTTCCGGAAATTTCCGCTGATTTCAAAACTTATACATTGCGGGTTATGCCCGGAATATATTTTGCGGATGATCCGGTATTTGGCGGCAAAAAACGTGAGTTGGTCGCAGAAGATTACGTTTACTCAATCAAACGTCTGTTTGATCCGACGTTATCCGCGCCGCTGCTGGCCGAGGTGGAAGAGACCATTCTTGGTGCGGGGGCCTTGCTTAAGCGGGTGCGCGCGGCCAATAAAATGGACTACGACACACCACTGGAAGGCTTGCGTGCGCTTGATCGCTACACGTTTCAAATCCGGCTGCGTGAAACAAAACCGGATTTTTATTATGTCTTGACCGATTGTCGTGCCGCCTGCGCGGTGGCGCGTGAGGTGGTCGAAAAGTACGGCAGCGATATTGGTTCACACCCGGTCGGCACCGGTGCGTATCGGTTGAAAGAGTGGAAACGCTCGTCGCGCATGGTGTTGGAGTACAACCCGAATTTTCGGCAGGCGTATTTTGAAGGCGAGCCGGCCGCCGATGATGCGGAAGGCCAACGCATCCTGCAACTGATGAAGGGTAAACGCCTGCCGCAGGTGTCCCGATTTGAAATTGCGATTATTGAAGAACGTCAGCCGCGTTATCTGTCATTCATCAACAATGAGTTTGATTTGCTGTGGATACTGCCGGAAGATTTTGCCAACATCTCCATTCCCGGTAGTCGGCTTGCGCCCAATCTGCAAAAAAGTCGGCATACAAATGCAGCAGGTGGCGGCGCACGATTTGACCTATATTTATTTCAATATGGAAGACGCCACGGTCGGTGGTTATACGCCGGACAAGGTCGCGTTACGCCGGGCCATTTCACTGGCCTATAAAACCGACGATGAAATCAACATCATTCGCAAGGGGCAGGCTATACCTGCGCATACACCCTATGCACCGGGTGCCCAAGGTTGGGTGCCGGATTTCAGAACTTCGGCCAATGAATACGATCCCGCCAAAGCCAAGGCCCTGCTGGATATGTACGGATACAAAGTCAGCAAGACCGATTGCAATCCAAACGGCAGCGTTTGTTATCGAACCATGCCGGACGGATCACCGCTGGTGCTGAAGCACAATTCAACCCCGACTGATCGCGACAAACAATTTGATGAATTGTGGAAGCGTTCGATGGATGCAATCGGCATTCGTATTGAGGTTCGTAAAGGCAAATGGCCGGATTTTCTGAAAGAGTCCAACGCCGGCAAATTGATGATGTGGCAACTCGGTGGCTCCGCGACCACACCCAGTGCGGATACCTGGCTGCAAACACTGTACGGACCCAACGAAGGTTTTAAAGGCAACCGCGCACGTTTCAAATCAAAAGAATACGATGCCTTGTTCGAAAAATCCGAATTGCTGCCGCACAGCCCGGAGCGCACGGCGTTGTATCAACAAATGGCCAGAATCATGGTTTCCTACGCGCCGTGGAAGATCAACACCCACCGTATCGTCACCGACCTGTGGTACCCCTATGTGCAGGGCTTTCGCCGCCCCTTGGTGCAATCACAGTCCTGGTGGCGTTTTGTCGATGTTGACGTGCCATTACTCAAGCAATACGAGGCGAAACGATGATCCTAGAAACGGCAGTTGGTCGGTTGCGTGTGTGCGTTTTTGCGGCTTTCTGGCTAGGCGCGACGACGCGGCAACCTCCACGTTGCATGGTGGAGCAACACCGCCAGGGAGTCGCAAAAACGTACAATCGCAACCGTAGCGCTCTCACCCAAAAGGTGAACGTCTTAAATCCACCAAACACCAATGAATACGTGTGTGTTCCAGACAGTTTCCAGCGGTCAACTGCGGTTTCTAGGATGATGGGTGTTTATTCGTTTTTGGTGCCATTGATGTTTGGTGCCACCGTTTTTGTTTCTGCAAATTCGAACGCACAGTTATCACAACCGCTGCAATCATCCCAGCCGTCCAGCTCGACCCACGCCGATCCAAACAAGGTTTTGCGTTGGGCGTTTGAGATCGCCGAGACCGGCTTTGACCCGGCACAAACATCGGATTGGTATTCAAGTTATGTCGTTTCGAATATTTTCGATACACCGCTCACCTATGACTATTTGGCGCGACCGTTAAAACTCAGGCCAAATATTCTTGCGGAAATGCCCGAGGTTTCACCGGACGGTACCGTGTACATCTTGAAATTCCGCAAAGGGATTTATTTTGCCGATGATCCGGCGTTTGGCGGAAAAAAAAGGGAAATGGTCGCAGAAGATTTGGCATACAGCATGAAGCGGCTATTTGATGCCAAAACCAAATCGCCTAATTTGCAATATCTCGACGGCAAAATTGCCGGCATGGAAATTTTGAAACAACGCCAACGCGATCTTGGTCAATTTGATTACGACTTTCCGATTGAGGGTTTCCAGCTAATCGATCGTTACACACTGCGAATCAAACTGGCGGCGCCGGACTACAATTTTTTATACATGCTGGCCTTTAATTCGGCGTCGGCCATGATGGCGCGGGAGGTGGTTGAAAAATACGCCAATGACATCATGGCCCATCCGGTCGGCACCGGCCCATACAAGTTGGACCAATGGAAACGGTCATCCCGCACCGTGCTGGTGGCCAATCCAAATTACCGCGAAGAATATTGGGATGCCGAGCCGGCCACCGACGATGTGCGTGCGCAGGAAACCTACAAAAATCTCAAGGGTCGGCGCCTGCCAATGATTGGTCGCATTGAGTTTTATGTGGTTGAAGAAACGCAGCCGCGCTGGTTGTCGTTTCGAAATATGCAGCACGACTATATTGACCGTGTTCCGAATGAGTTTGCCAATATTGCCGCCCCCGGCGGAGTGCTGGCAAAAGACTTGGCTAAAATGGGCGTGCAAATGAGCCGCACGCCATCAATGGAAGTCACCTACGCGTATTTCGCGATGGAAAACCCGGTGGTGGGGGGATATACCCCGGAAAAAATTGCGCTGCGACGCGCCATGATGCTCGGGTACAACACCGCAGAAGAAATTAAAATATTACGCAAGAATCAAGCGGTGCCAGCCGAGTCACCGATTGGTCCGGGAGCGTTTGGTTATGAAGCAAGTTTCCGCACCGAGGCCAATCAGTATGATCCCGCGCGTGCGCGCGCATTGCTGGATATGTATGGCTATGTGGATCGTAACAACGATGGATTTCGCGAACGACCCGATGGCACCCCCTTGGTGATCGAAATGTCATCGACCCCCACGCTTCGTGACCGGCAAATTGATGAAAGTTGGAAAAAAAGCATGACCGCGATTGGCATCAAGATTAATTTTCCCAAAGCGCAGTGGCCAGATTTGTTGAAGGAGTCACGTGCCGGGAAATTAATGAGTTGGCGCCTGGCGTGGGGTGCGGCCTATCCGGATGCCGATGGCTTTTTTGTGATGTTGTACGGCCCCAATGCCGGCCAAGCCAATCATTCGCGATTTAAAAATGCCGAGTTTGATCGTTTGTATGAAAAGGCGCGAACCATGCCGCCAAACGATGAACGCATCGCCGTTTATCGACAAATGAACCGCATCTTCCTGACGCTGGCACCGTGGCGTTTGGGCGTCAGTCGTATTGACACCGACCTCACGCATAAATGGGTGATTGGTTATCAGCGCCATCCGGTCTTGCGCGGCGTTTGGAAAATGATTGATATTGATTTGGATATCAAGCAACAGGCGCTTCGTTAAGATGGGTTTGGCGCGATTTGTTGTCATTGCCGCGTCGCTGGCCGGCATCGCTCCGATTGCGGGATTTGCTGGAACTCCAACGCTGTCGGTTGCGTCGGCTATATCGACGACAGCAACGACATCGACCAGATCGACCAAGCCAGCGGGCGAAAAAAAGACCATTCGTTTTTCGTTTTTGATTGCCGAAACCAGTTTTGATCCGCAAGTCACTTCGGATCTTTACTCCAATACGATTAACGACGCGATTTTTGACCCGTTATTGAAGTACGACTATTTGGCGCGCCCGGTGAAATTGATCGCCAACACCGCGCGCGACCTGCCGGTGGTGAGTGATGATGGACGCACCTATACCTTTAAGATCAAACCGGGGATTATTTTCGCAGACGATGCGGCGTTTGCCGGCAAACCAAGGGAATTGACATCGTCCGATTATGCGTTCGCCATCAAACGCA
>JANPNU010000567.1:0-11776 GCA_031427615.1 Burkholderiales bacterium | reverse complement strand
TTGCGGCAAACCATCACCACATCCGGCCGCCGCTGGCAAAAACACGGACTCTGGCGCACTATCTTCACCATGTGGCGGTTACGCCTCGCGTATTTTTTTGGCGCCTCACCAACAACCTTGCATCAACAATATTATGGCCATTGAAACCGTGATTCTGATTTTTGCCAAGGCGCCGATACCGGGTACGGTGAAGACCCGCATGATTCCCGCCATCGGTGCCGAGGGCGCGGCCATGTTGCACACCGCATTGGCGGAACGGGTCATTACCACCGCCTGCGCCACCGGCTTTGATGTGGTGTTATGTGGCGCGCCGGATGTGACGCACTGTTTTTTTAACGACTGCGCCGATGATTTTGATGTGGATCTCGCCGAACAAAGCAACAGCGACAATCTCGGCCAACGGATGTTGCACAGCTTGAATGAAGCGCTGGAGGAATGGCCGCAGGTTTTGTTGATCGGCGCGGATTGTGCCGCCTTCACCAAAAAACATTTGCTTGAGGCGGCCATAAAATTAACCGACCACGATGTGGTGCTCACGCCCGCCGACGATGGGGGTTATGTGTTGATTGGCGCCAATAAAACCAGAACGGCCATGTTTAACCAAATTGATTGGGGCACCGAAACAGTGATGGCGCAGCAACGGGCAGCACTCACCGCATCCGCAATGAATTGGCACGAAATGCCGACCCTTTGGGATGTGGACCGGCCCGAAGATTTGGCGCGCTTAAAAACACTCAAGCCGCCGTTCGAATTTTATTGGCCAACATGAGCGGCTGCGCGCGATTGGTGACGCTGGTACTGGCGCTCGCCATGGCATCAGCGGTGTCTGCAGATTCCATTATCTCGTCAACTGCGACCAATTTTTCGGCGCTTAAAGCCGGCACCACACTGCCGTCAACATTTAAGCCGCTGACGGTTGCCAACATCTCACCGAACCAATTTTCTTTGGTTGACGATAGCGGCAACACGGTGTTGCGAGTTGAATCCAATCAGTCGGCCAGCACGATTGTTTTGCCTTTGCAAATCGACCCAACACAAACGCCGCTGCTGTCGTGGCGGTGGAAAGTCAGCCGCACCATAACCAAGGCCGATATCAACACCAAGGCAGGTGACGATTTTGCGGCACGTGTGTACGTAATTTTCGACGTGCCACTCGATAGCCTGTCGTTTTCCGACCGCACCAAGATCCGCCTCACAAGGTTTGTCAGCGGTGCGGAGGTGCCCACCGCCGCCATTTGTTATGTATGGGATAACAAGTCGGCGATTGGGGCCAACCGTTGGAGCCCGTACACTGATCGGGTTCGCATCATTGTTTTGCAATCCGGCGACGGCAAGACGAATCAGTGGCAACAGCAGACTCGTGATGTGTCCGCCGATTTTCGTGCGGCATTTGGCAGCGAGCCACCACGTGTGACGGCGGTGGCCATTGGTAGCGACACCGACCAAACCAAGGAACACGCCACCACCTGGTTTGGTGACGTCATTTTTAACAAGCGGCCATCATTAAATCCACCATGAAACATCTCGTTCTGCTCGGTGGCGGTCATGCCCATGTGCACGTATTAAAAAATTTTGCCGCCCATCCACCGGCCGATACAATGGTCACCCTCATCACGCCGTATTTGCGGCAGGTGTACTCGGGCATGTTACCGGGATGGATCGCTGGCCACTACGCGTTGGATGATTGCATGATTCAATTGCCATCCCTTGCCGAAACGGCGGGCGTCAAATTATTGCAAACTGCCTGTCAGGAAATTGACTTTGTGCACAACGCAGTGGTTTGTACCTCCGGCGAGCGCGTCAAGTTTGATTGGTTGAGCATTGACACCGGTTCGGTCGCAAAAACATTCACCGACACTTCAGCCACTCCCGCTGAAACAGACCCGGGGGATGGTCACGAAGTCATTTCCATCCGGCCGATTGAACAATTCATTTCGGCCATCACCGATTTGAAGCAGGCGGTCAAAACACGTTATCGGAGCGGCGACACGACTGGGATTGCAGTCATTGGTGCGGGAGCGGGGGGCGTTGAAGTCGCGCTCGCCTTGCAACACGCAATGCATGATCAAAATATTAAGATCTCGTTGATTTCCGCGGACAACACCTTGCCCGGGCCGGTTGCGCCACGTATCAAACGCGCCCTGTCACGCGCGGGTATCACACTGCATTTGGACTCGATTGCCCGCAACGCCAATCAACATGGCGTGGTGCTGGCCGGTGGCAATACTGTCAGCGCCAAGTTTGTAATTGCCGCCCTGGGGGCGGCAGCAGCAACGTGGCCACGCGCCTCCGGATTGATGTGTGATGCCGGTGGCGCCATTCTGACCAATGATTTTTTGCAGTCGATCAGTCATCCGCGGGTCTTTGCGGTTGGTGATTGTGCAACCATGCAAAATCATACGCGACCCAAATCAGGTGTGTATGCGGTACGCGCCGGGCCACCGCTGGCGGACAATTTGTGCCGGGTGATGGCAGGTGAGGTGTTGTCGCCTTATCAGCCGCAACCGACGTCGTTATATTTGATCTCGACCGGTCGAAAATATGCCATCGGCACGTGGGGCGCGTTGTCATGGGAAGGCCAATGGGTGTGGCGCTGGAAGGATTACATTGACCGCGCGTTTATCAACAAATATCGCACCTGATGTTGGCCACCATTCACACTATTCCGGCCGGTCTGTTGCCACCAAAACAAGATAGTCGTGCAGATTGTTGCCCGCGAGCGGTTTAACCAACACATCCAAGGTGTGCGACCGGCCGGCGTTCTGATAAAAACTTTCGCGTGTTCTGACCTTCGTGTACCCACATCGCTGCCAAAAGCGTTTGCCGCGCGGATTATCCGCAACCACACCCAGCCTGAGCCAACGCGCACCCTGTCTGGCCATCCACATTTCCAGTGCTTGATAAAAATCGCCGGCGAGCCCACCACCATGACAAGCGCTGGCGACCATAAAAAATCCAATGTGCCAAACGTCGGTGGCGAACAAGTCCGAAACAATATCAGCGATACCAAAAAGTTGGCCGGTCGGATCAACCAGACCGATTATGGTTTTTTTGGTCATGGGAAATTCCGGCGGAGGCAGTTCATAAAAATCTTCGTGCGCCAAGGTTGCGTGCGGCAGTTTGCCGGCAACGATCAGGTTGTATTCCGGATTGGCCTCGTAAAAAATTTGCAAGGCGGCGATGTCCGCTTCATACATTTCGACAAGTTGGTAATTGTCGCAGCTTGCCAGCGGTGATCGCGCAGACAAAATAGTGTCAGACATTCATGTCACTCGGTTAAGCGTTTGCGGCGCATATTTACCACCGAATTTGCCAATCCATCGTCATTCCCGCCTTTATCGAAGTGTATCCCTGTGGGACGCGGGAATGACTATTTTGGTGGGTGAAATTGCTTAACCGAGTGATATGAGTGTCAGACATGGTGCGGCGTGACGACTACGCATATCGGTTGCAGACGGCACTCACGCCGCCAACGCCGCCTTTTGCGCAACAATCAATTTTCCAATGCCCGCCTCAGCCAGGGCCAACAATTGATCGGACTGCGCCCGGGTGAATGGCACGCCCTCGGCGGTGCCCTGTATTTCAATAAACGTTCCTGAACCGGTCATGACCACATTCATATCCGTTTCACAGCTTGAGTCCTCACTGTAGTCAAGGTCAAGCAAGGCACCGTCGTCATGCAACCCAACCGACACGGCCGCGACCGAATCACGAACAGGTGACTCTGAGATGAGGCCCTTCTTGATCAACCCGGCAATCGCCTCCTGCAACGCCACAAACGCGCCGGTAATGGCGGCGCAACGTGTGCCGCCGTCGGCTTGAATCACATCACAATCAAGTGTGATTTGACGCTCACCGAGTTTTTTCAAATCAACCACAGCGCGTAGTGAACGGCCAATCAGCCGCTGAATTTCCTGGGTGCGGCCGGTTTGTTTACCACGCGCCGCCTCACGGTCAGAACGGGTATGGGTGGCACGCGGCAACATGCCGTATTCAGCCGTTACCCAACCCTCGCCGGAGTTTTTTTTGTGTGGTGGAACCCGCTCTTCGACACTGGCGGTGCATAACACTTTGGTATCACCAACCGCGATCAACACCGAACCTTCCGCGTGTTTGGTGAAATTGCGGGTAATGGTGACCGGACGTAAGTCGTTGGCCGTGCGATTAAAGGAACGTGGCATGGTGAGTCTCAGCGGATTAAAAAAATTAGTTGGAATGCAAGGCGTGGGACATGGCCAACACCATTATCCTAGAAACGGCAGTTGGACGGGTGTGAGTGTGCGTTTTTGCGGCTTTCTGGCTAGGCCTCATTTGGCAACAGCGACGCGGCAACCTCCACGTTGCAAGGAGGAGCAACACCGCCAGGGAGTCGCAAAAACGTACCATCGCACCCGTAGCGCTCTCACCCAAAAGGTGAACAACTTAAACCCACAAAACATCAATGAATACGCAGTGTTTCAAACAATGTCGAGCGGTCAACTGCCGTTTTTAGGATTATTGACGACCGACGTTTTTGATCGCTTTTTGGATTTCGGCAATCGCCTTTTCGATTTCATCGTCAGAGATGTCGTCTTTGAGGCCCTCGGTTTGTTGTACGGTTTTGGCCGACGTGGCAAAGCCCTCAATCGGCTCGGTCACGGTCATGGATGAAGCCGGCTCGCCTTCATCCTGCTTTTCCCACTTCAATGCAACCACGGAAAGATTGTCAGACTCTTCGCCCGCGATCCGTTCGGCTTCTTTCATCAATTCCGGCACCAATGACAACACATCGGTGTTGCGTGCTCTGGTGCCAATCGCGTCCGTACTGAGCGGCCCCCAAAATCCATCGGTTGAAATCCAAATGCTGTCGCCGACATGCATGTTCCATTCTTCGGAGTGGGTGATGGTCGGAGGCAATACCCCACCGAGGCAGTTATAGATTTTGTTGCGCTCAGGATGCACCGCGGCTTGGGCGGCGGTAATGACACCGGCATCAATCATTTGCTGCACCCGCGAATGATCACTGGTTGCGGTCGCCAGGCGGCCATCACGGAACAAATACAGGCGCGAATCACCGACGTGCGCCCAGACGGCTTTGCCGTTCTGAACGACCACTGCAACAATGGTGGTACGCGGACATTCGAGCATGTCATTTTTATCGGCAAAGGCAACAATGGCACGATGCGCCGAGTGAATGGCTGTCTCGAGAAATTCCTTTGGTCGGCGTAATGCCGTCCGCGCCTCGACCTGAAACCGGTTGTTGACGGTGTTCACGGCAATTTCAGCAGCAATTTCACCGTGCGCATGGCCGCCCATGCCGTCGGCGATGATCATCAGCAGGACATCTTTTGAGTACGAGTAGGCGAGTCGGTCCTGATTGACCTTGCGGCCCCCAATATGACTCTCCTGAAAGATGGTGAAACGCATGGTCAGAATATTTTCTTGCTGAGCGTGGTTTTGATACGACTGATAATCGTCGACTCGACCACGCCGGTTTCGGCCTCAGCACGCCACTCGGTGGAGTCTTTCATCAGCGCTTTTTGTAATTCAAACGCCGACTGGGGGCGCGCCAGATGATCCAGCTGCAGGCACCAGTCAACGATGTCGTAAAGATCGTCTGAATACGAACACTTGGCGAGTTCACGCAACGGTTCGATTCGCTCATTTTCCAAGCGCTCATTGGCCGGTTGCGGGTGATTACCGCCGATACAGTTATACATGGTGGCGCCAATGGCATAAATATCGGTCCACGGGCCCATTTGATCGTGATGCAAATACTGTTCGGTCGAGGCATAACCGGCGGTGTACATGGGGCGCAGCTTTGGCGCATCCGCGGTCAGCGCCTGACGGGCGGCACCAAAATCAAGCAACACCGGCTTGCCTTCCATGGTGATGTAAATATTGGCCGGCTTGATATCAAGGTGCAAAAGTTTGTTGGCATGCACCTCACGCAGACCGTTCAGCAGATGCGTGAACATGCGACGGATAAACGCCTCCGAAAATTCATGCCGGTGGCGCTGAATGTGGAATTGCAGGGTGCGGCCACGCACGTACTGCATGACCATATAGACGGTTTCATTGGCGCGGAAAAAATTCTCCACCCGGATGATGTTCGGGTGCGAAATCAGGGCGAGTGAACGACCCTCCTCAAAAAAACATTTCAGCCCATGACGAAAGACCGACAGGTTTTCATCGGCATTAATCACCACATCGGCACCATTGGCCCGCACAACCAGCGTGGCCGGCAAATATTCCTTGATCGCAAAGGGGGTGTTGTTTTCATCATGCGCCAGATACACAATCGAAAAACCACCCGACGAGAGCACCTTATCGATCGTGTAATTTTTGAGTTGGTAGCCTTCGGGCAGCGGCTGATTGGATTGTGACGCCATGATTCCGTTTGGTCTGGGATGCGGCAAATGTCCTGGTCGCTAACTTGGCCGACAACGACGGTAAGCTATAATTGTGCCCGAAACCGCACGGCAAGACACGCCCGCATTTTTTTCCTTTTCGGGCGGCGTTTTTCCACACTCCAACCCCACACACGGACCCCTCGGCAATGGCTCATGCGCCCCAATCTGTCAAAAGCATGACCGGCTTCGCAGCGGTCACCTGCGATGTTCCCGGCGGCCGGGTGGCGATTGAGCTTAAATCGGTCAACCATCGTTACCTCGAATTTCAGACCCGTATGCCGGAAGAAATCCGCAGTCTGGAAGGCGTGATGCGCGACAAACTCGCGGCGGCCCTGACCCGTGGCAAAGTTGATTGCCGGGTCACTCTGACCAATGATGTAACCCAGGCCGCCAGCACCCCGAGTACGACTGCACTCGCCGCATTAAGGGCAACCCAGGTCGATATCCTGGCCGCGTTTGATGCCCGCCCCCTGTCCGTCTGGGAAATCATGCACGCGCCCGGCGTCATGGCCAATAGTGAAATGACGGCCGAATCGATAAAAGAGCCATTTTTGGCGCTGTTTGGTGACGCCATTCAGGAGCTCGATGCCACCCGTTGTCGCGAAGGTGAAAAATTGGCGCAAATGTTGATTGAGCGGCTCGACGGCATCGACCAATTGACCAGACAGGTTGCGCCGCTGGTGCCACACATGGTGTCGGCCTATGAAGACAAACTCAGGCAAAAAATCGCCGACGCGGATCTGAATGCGGCGACGGATGACCGCCTTAAACAAGAAGTGGTGTTATTTGCCTCGCGGATTGATATTGCCGAGGAACTCAATCGATTGGGCGCCCATACCAGCGAGGTACGCCGGGTATTAAAGTCGGGCGGAGCCATTGGCAAACGCCTCGACTTTTTGATGCAGGAACTCAATCGCGAATCAAACACACTCGGTTCAAAATCCGTGTCAGCCGAGTCATCGCGTGTGGCCATTGAGCTGAAGGTTTTGATCGAACAGATGCGTGAACAAATCCAGAATATTGAGTAAGCAGATGAGTGGCTGTCTTTTTACCGTGGTAGGACCATCCGGCGTCGGCAAATCCAGCCTCATCGCCAGCCTGCTTAAATCCAATCCGGCGCTGCAGCTGTCGGTTTCGTACACGACACGACCACCGCGACCAGGCGACATTGCCGGTCATGACTATCACTTTTTGACCCGCCCGGCGTTTGCAACGCTGGCCGCCAACGACGAATTCCTCGAATTTGCCGAGGTGTACGGTAATCTTTACGGCACGTCCAAAAAATGGATCGACGCCACCCGCGCCACCGGGGTGGACGTATTGCTGGAAATTGACTGGCAGGGTGCCTTGGCGGTCAAAAAAATCTTCGCCGATATGGTTTATATCTACATTGTGCCGCCGTCCATTGCAACCCTGCATCAACGGCTGGTCGAACGTGGCAAAGATTCGCCGGAGGTGATTGAGCGGCGCCTGAGCGCTGCCCGCGAGGACTTAAAACATGTCCACAATGCCGATTATGTTATTATTAACCAAGACTTTAGCGTGGCTTTGGCGGATTTATGCGCCGTCACGCGGGCGTGTCAACTGACCGCCTCCCGGCAAATTTCCAAACATGCCGATTTGATTAAGTAGTTTTTGACCATCAGCATCGAGCAACCCCGGCGATGTGGATGATTCGTTTTCCCTGAATTTTGACTTGTTGGAGTAACAAATGGCCCGTATTACCGTTGACGATTGTATTAAATTGATCCCAAATCGCTTTGAATTAACCCTCGTCGCGACCACCCGTGCCCGCCAGCTTGCGCTCGGCTCGGCGCCGTACGTTGATGCCGGCAGAGACAAACCTTGCGTGGTTGCATTACGTGAGATTGCCGGTGGCCATATCAAGATTGACATTTTGAAGCCGATTGCCCCCAGCATTCCAACGGTACCTGCCGACATGTAGTTTTTAAGGGGGGGTCGTGTGTCGCCAAAAACCAGTCCTCCCACCTCCTCCGCTTCGGGTTTGGTAGAATTTTTGCCCCCTGCCGCTCCCACTCCGCCCGCAACAACAGACGATGTAATCGTGGCGTCCGATCGCCATATTGACACCGACAACGAGGTCGCACCGCTCAAAGCGATTATTGCGACCTACCTGAAACCGGTCGATATCAAAAAGGTTGAGGCGGCCTATACCATTGCCCGTGACGCGCATGCCGGTCAATCGCGCATGTCTGGCGAACCCTACATCACCCATCCACTTGCGGTCGCCACATTGCTTGCCGAATGGCACCTTGATGCTCAGGCGTTGATTGCCGCAATTTTGCACGATGTGGTTGAAGACACCCCGACCACCAATGCCGAAATTGGCAAACTTTTTGGCCAACCGGTCGCCGATCTGGTTGAAGGCGTGTCCAAACTCGACAAATTGCAATTCGCGACCCTTGAAGAGGCACAGGCAGAAAATTTTCGCAAAATGTTGCTGGCCATGGCGCGTGATGTCCGCGTCATTTTGATCAAACTGGCGGATCGTTTGCACAATATGCGGACACTGGGAGCAGTCGATCAAAGCAAACAAGAGCGGGTCGCCCGTGAAACGCTTGAAATCTATTCGCCGATCGCCTACCGCCTCGGCCTGAACGCGGTTTATTACGAATTCGAAGACCTGGGGTTCAGGGCGCTACACCCAACGCGTTATGCCGTACTCGATAAGGCGGTCAAGGCGGCGCGCGGCAATCGGCGGGAAGTTGTCGGCAAAATTCTTGAGGCGATCAAAACACGTTTGGCAGAGTTTAACGTTTCTGCTGTTGTCACCGGTCGCGAAAAACATCTGTCGTCGATTCACAAAAAAATGCAGGAAAAACACCTGTCTTTTTCGGACGTGCTCGACATTTACGGGTTTCGCATTGCGGTTGATTCCATGCCCGAGTGTTACCTGGCATTGGGCGCGTTACACACGCTCTACAAGCCTTTCCCCGGAAAATTTAAAGACTACATCGCCATCCCAAAAAACAACGGTTATCAATCGTTGCACACCACACTATTTGGTCCACACGGCACACCGGTCGAGTTACAAATCCGCACGGCCAATATGCACAAGATTGCCGAAGCGGGTGTGGCGTCACACTGGCTCTACAAAACGCTCGATGCGGAAGTCAGCAGCGTTCAACAAAAAACCCATCAATGGTTGCAGTCATTACTTGAAATACAGTCCGGCACGGGTGATGCGCTGGAGTTTCTTGAGCATATCAAGGTCGATTTGTTCCCCGACGCGGTATATGTTTTTTCACCAAAGGGAAAAATTGTGTCTCTGCCACGCGGTGCCAGCACCATCGATTTTGCTTATGCGATTCACTCTGATATTGGCAATCGAACGGTTGCAGTCAGGGTCAATGACGAGGCGGCACCACTTTCACAAATGCTTAAAAACGGCGACCGGGTCGAGGTACTGACCAGTGCTGAGGGTCGACCCAACCTGGCTTGGCTGAGTTACGCCGCCACCGGCCGCGCCCGCTCGCATATTCGCCACTATTTAAAAACCACACAACACGCCGAGTCGGTTGAGCTAGGAGAGTTATTGCTCATTCAGGCGGTGCGCACATTAAACTTTGATCCCAACGACATTGGCATCAAACATTGGCAGCGACTGCTCAAAGGGGACAGTGCCCACACAAAAGAAGACGTGCTCGAAGAAATCGGCCTCGGCAAAAGACTCGCGATCATGGCAGCACGACGCTTGTTTGAGGTGGCTGAACTGGAACAGCCGGAACACAAACCCCACGACGCCATCGTCATCCGCGGCACCGAAAATATGGCGGTGCAATTTGCGCCTTGTTGTCGGCCGATTCCGGGTGATCCGATTATCGCGGCAATCAAAGGTGGGCAGGGTCTGACCGTTCATACCCATGACTGCCCGTCCATTCGTGCCAATACCGCCCCCGCTGGTTTCAATTTTGATCCAGACAAGTGGGTCGATGTCACCTGGGATCGGGCCATCAAAAAATTATTCAAGGTTGACATTCGTATTGTTGTCACCGATGCGCGTGGTGTACTGGCGAAACTGGCGGCTGAAATTTCCGGTGCAGACTCCAATATTGTTCATATTCGTATGGACGATATTCCACGTGATGAAAAATTTTCGACCCTGCACTTCACCATTGAAGTGAGCAATCGTCAGCACCTTGCCCACGTGCTCCGCCAAATGCGCTTGTTGGCCGAGGTGGTGCGGATAAGCCGTGTGAAGTCAGGGCTGGCCAAAGAGAATAAAGCCGACAACAAGTTGGATTTCAAACCAGACGGCAAATCTGATAACAAAACAAACAAAAAATGAAAACTATTATTTCCACTCCCCATGCACCGGCCGCCATCGGCACCTATTCACAGGCCGTCAAAGTCGCTGGTGCGATCGAAACGGTTTATCTGTCAGGGCAAATTCCGCTCGATCCCGAAACCATGCAAATGGTGTCCGGATTTGATAACGAGGTGAAGCAGGTGTTCGATAATTTACAGGCCGTCTGTGCTGCAGCCGGCGGCTCGTTAAACGATTTGGTGAAGGTGAATGTGTATTTGCTCGACCTTGTGAATTTTGCCAAGGTCAACGAAATCATGGCCACCTATTTCAGTCAGCCCTACCCCGCACGGGCGGCCATCGGTGTGGCGTCATTGCCCCGCGGCGCGCAAGTGGAAATTGAAGGCGTGATGGTCATTGAGGCTGACGGATCATCGGGCGGATAGGCTGGCGGGTTTCGGCCATGAGCAGTCATAGCAATTGACCTTCCAGCCGAATGCTGGCGAAACCCGATAAATTGAGCTTGCTGGAAAACGTGACTTGTTACTGGCGTATAGATATTAGGGTAATGATGAAATTTATTGATTGCATGCAGTTTTTGCGACTTTTCACCGGAATGTTAGGGCGCACCGCGGAATGTTATGCGGATGTGGTGCTCCCTAAATTGAGTTAGGCGGCACAAGGCGTGATCGCGAGATCGCCGCTATCGGCCAGTAGCGGACATCGCTGGCATTGACACACTGAACGCAAGCGCTGAAAGCGCATAAACTCATCTTCATACTGCCAAGGGGGTCCCATGTCGAAGCGAATGATTCTGATGCACGTACCCTACTTTCTACTCCTCTCTGCGGCTTCCTTTCTGGGAGGCTGCCAAATGGTGCCCATAAACGGCGACGATTCGCGCAACAGCGTCGGATATGTCACACCCATGACTATGATGTTCCGGGACGTCAAGCTTCGGAATGGAAGCACTCTCCCGGAAGTCACAGTCGCCTACCAAGTTCACGGTCACCTCAACGCCGCTGGCACCAATGCGATTCTCGTCATGCACGGCAATACGGCGAACTACCATGTAGCCGGCCGCTACGCCCCCGGTGCGAGCCCCCCCGGCATTCCT
>JANPNU010000566.1:0-7158 GCA_031427615.1 Burkholderiales bacterium | reverse complement strand
ATACCCAACCGATAATCCATTCGTCGTCCAGACAGTAGCAAAGGTGCGCGACGGCACGATCAAGCCGAAGTTCTGATGAAGACATCATTACCTTCATGAGTGTTGCCGGCTTGCCCGCACGGGCGGTCAACACTCCCTGGCTGGAAAGGTACCTGGCAAAGCTGCCTGTATTGCAACAGCGGGCCAACCCGCGCAGCGGCTGCACCCTGGCATTTGATTGCCTGGCACAATGCGGCTTGCGTGATGGCATCGCGCGTTTCGGACAATTTTGCATTGACCATCACCTCGCGGCGGCGCTGGCTGGCGATATTGAGCGTGGTCTTTTCTTCCGTGGTGCCGCGCCGCTGCCATTCGGCAAACATATCCGACCGGTCAAAGATTTGATCAACTACCTGCTGCGCGGCATCATCCCCGACAACCTGGTACCGGCGATTTGATCGTCGGCAGCGAAAATCGAATCTGGAGATCAGGTTGCGCGCGCCAATTGAATTTGCAAAGCAGGCATATCAAGAATCAATACGTTTTTGCCATCGGCCGAAATCCATTCTCGCGACTGAAAATACGACAAGGTGCGACCAACGGTTTCAAACGTCAAACCAAGAAAGCTGCCAATCTCTTTGCGGCTCATGAATAACACAAATTTATTTTTTGAGTAGCCGCGCCCCTCCCATCGGGCGGACATGTCCAGCAAAAATCTCGCCACCAGTTGTTTGGCGGAAAGCGCGCTAACCTCGGCCGCATGACGTTCATTGCGTACGATTTCGCGCGCAAGCAGCTGGCGGACGTAAACCGATTCTGAATTGTGTTCGAGCAGGCTTTCGAACTTGTCGAGCGGAATAACGCAGACCTCGCAGTCGCTGAGCGCAATGGCATCGGTGGTATGTTTACCATTACCAAGGCCAGCCAACCCCATCACGTCACCCATGGCGTGAAATCCGACAATTTTGTATTGCCCGTCGGCAAGATGTATGCAGGTTTTCAGAAACCCCGCCTTTACGGCGTAAATTCCATTTTGCGGATCGCGCGTGCTGAACAAAAACCCGCCGCGCTTGAGTCGCAGGCGTTGTTCACTCGCCATCGGCAACAGCATCTGATAAAAAGCCGGTAACGCATGCGGAAAACACAATTGTCCAAGGGTACATTGTGAACACGCGGAATGAAGCAATTTCTGCCCGGACTCACAAACGCGCGATCTGTTATTGGCAACGGTGGCCACGCAGGGATTCTCCACTCAACAATTTTTCACCATGCAAATTAAACCAGGGCGTATCGTTTGCATGGCCAATCCAAACTATATTCCAAAGAGGCGACATGTCCCGGTCGTCTACCAACTCACTGTTGACGGCAACACACACCCACAGCAGAAAACGTCGCGTCGCCCATCGTATTGCAGACTCTGATCACCACAATAACCAGTCAATCCGCTGACGCGATGTCACGCACCGACATGATCAACGGTTATCTCGTTGCATGTTTTGATATCAATCAAACGAGTGCCAAAATTATTCACCGTGTTTCATCTGCCATGAACATGGCTCGTTGGTGAATAAACAATGGCATATTGCCGTTCAGGAAACACGGTTCCGGCCAAAAAATCCAGGCCGCGAACGCAGCGCCCTGATCCGACTCATGCCGCGATGCAAGACGCGAACCAGATTTCGCATTTTTGACAAGGGCAGCGCATCCAGTGTGTTTTTGATCAGCAAGGACAATTCGGTGTCACCCTCAACAACGAGGCGTCGGTCAAAATAAAGTGTATCCGCGTCCTCGTCACCCGTAGCCAGCAGAGCAAAATCGCGCGCGGTCGCCGTGATACTCAGGTCAATGTCTGCAAACGGCCCCAATGGCGCAAACCGATCGGGGGTAACCACGAAGCGAAATCGTGCGCGCCAATCTGAAACGACGATTTCAGTACTGCGCCCAATAAGCTGGCCATAAACGTCCTGCGGTAATTCACGGCGCAGCGCGATCGTCAAAACATTGGCAAAAAAAACCGATCCGGGATGCGGCAATTGACTAAGAAATCGGCTGATTGGACGGGTCAACGGGGGTAAGGGTGACAACGGTACCGCCGCTTTGTGCGGATTAATCGTCATCGTGATACTTGTGACACGTGCGCCATCAAATTCACGTCGAGGGCTTTAACGTACTCCAGCCCCGGCCGTCCGTGCCAATACCCGTTACATGGAGCGTCCGGCGCCCATGGTGTTGCCTGTGTATCCCCGCCGCCAAACACGCCACGAATGGCGGCGTCGAACTGAGCCACCACCTCACCTGTCTGCAAGGATTGTGGACTAATACGCATAGAGCCCACACCGGTTTCGATCATCTCTGCCACCTCATCAATCAAGTTATAGACGCGGGCGGATTGTGTTTGCAGTCCATTCAGCGCCAAAAATGCTACATCGTCCTGGGTGGTGACGGTGAGTCCATCCGGGTTTTCCATGCAGCGAAAGCCACAATCGTCCTTCGATAAATTATGATGGCGCGCTGTGAAGCATCGGGCCGAAACAGCCAATGGCAAACGACCATAGGAAAACACTTCGGTCTCGATGTTCGGGTTCATGTCCAAAGCCATATCACGCAGTACCGCACGCAGCCCGGTGTGACTAAGTTCAATTGGCATCACCCAACGACTTGCGCCAAGGCGTTGAAAAAATGCCAGAGACATGCCGCTGTAAATATTGAGAAATGGGCCAGCTACAAACGGCACCTTCTTCGTCAGCATGTGCACCGCGCCCAGATCATTGGCCTCGACCAGAAATTCACCGTTACCGGTAATTTTTCGGAGTGTACGCAGATCGGCTTCCGACTCAATCAGTTCACAGGTGGACAGCACCACCTCCTTGCCATTGTCGGTAAGCCTCCTGGCAATCTGCAACCAGTCGTTTAATCTCAGCTCAATTCGCTTGCTGCAAACGGTTTCGCCGAGGTAGACACTCTTGACCGGCCAGGATTCAGCCGCCTCGTAAAACTCAAATATTTTTTTGCGCGGCCAGTAATAAAGCAATGGCCCAAGTGACAGATGCGTGGGCACGGTGCGGGCGGCCATCATTTCCAGGTCCGGTGATAGGCACCAAGAGTGCACTGATTGCCTTCTGCAACCCGCGCCAGCGCTGCCTGCCAATTTTCGCGTACCGTGTAGGCTGCGGGTACCGCATGGCATGCGTTGATGGCATCGCGCCAGACCTTGGTGACCAGGGCGACATAAGCAGGGCTACGTTGACGTCCCTCGATTTTGATCGCCATCACCCCCATTTCTTGCAAAGTCGGCAGCAACTCCAATGTATTCAAGCTGGTTGGCTCCTCAAATGCGTAATAGGTGTCGTTGTTCACCCGAAAGCGCCCCCGGCACAGCGTCGGATAGCCAGGACGTTCCCCAGGTTTGAAGCGATCAATTAAAACCGAACCAAGACGGGAATCGAGTGTCTCCGGCTTTTGCTCCCAACGCACCGCCTTCGCCGGTGAGCAGCCACCATGGGTGTTCGGCGATTCACCGGTCGCATAGGATGACAATGCGCAACGCCCTTCAACCATGATGCTAAGACTGCCAAAACCAAATGCCTCAATTTCCACCGGAGTGTTATTGATGACGCGGGCAATTTGCTGAACCGACAACACGCGCGGCAAAACTGCACGTGTAATACCGAAGTTATGGTAAACAAAATTAATCGCTTCATAATTGGTCGCCGACCCTTGCACCGACAGGTGCAGGCGCAATTGTGGATACTTGTTGGCGGCATAGTCCATCAAGCCCATATCGGCGACGATTATGGCGTCGACGCCATAATCAGCGGCAACGTCCACGGCCCGCTGCCATTTTTTCCACGTGGCTGGCTGCGGATAGGTATTTAACGCCATGAGCACCCTTACATTGCGTGCATGGGCGTAACGAATCCCCTCGCGCATCGACTTTTCATCAAAATTCAGGCCGGCAAAATTGCGCGCATTGGTTTCATCACGAATGCCAACGTAAACATCATCTGCACCATTGTCAACCGCAGCGGTCAGCGCCGGTAACGACCCCGCCGGACACACGAGCTTCATCGGGTCGGCACGTTTTGTTTTACGTTCCGGTGCGACGCAAACCAATGCGGGCTGTGCGTCGTCCACGGCGAAATTCTCCTTCTGCCAATTCATCATTTTGTGCTTTGCTATATCATCCTGGTGCCATTTTAGTGCGCAAACGTGACTGCATCCGCAAGCCCGGCGATCCAATCATGATCCAGATCACAGAAGCTACAAAAATTACGCGCCGAGCGCGCAAAACCAACCAAATGTCAATTCGCCGATCGCAAAATAAAAATGGGAAATTGTCGACGCAGATGCCCGATATGTAGATCGGCGAGCGCAGGCGGGCTGGACGCCAACGCCGCATCAACACAGCCATGCGGCCTGAATTCCTGGAGCGCGAACGTGACCACGCCAACTTGTTGCAAAAAATTCGCCAAGGATTCCAATTTTTCCAGCGACAATAAATCCGGATGACGCGTGGTGCGTACTTCATAGGGAATGCCGGAGGCGAGCAGGTATCGCAAACTGGTCTGCGCATTGGCACCACTCGATGACACACCGGTGGTTGCAGAATAATCCTCAAACGGTGCCTTGACATCAAAACCAACCCAATCGAGCATTGGCAACAGGGCGTGCAACCGTTCAGGATAAATGCCGGCGGTGTGGAGTCCGACTTTGAAGCCGCGTTGACGAACCTGCAGGATGGCGGTAGCGAGATAACGATCAACCGTTGGCTCGCCTCCACAGAACACCACTGCATCAAGCAGCCCATGTCGATGATCAAGAAAATCCAAAACCGACAGCCACGACATCTCGGGCGCAGCACGGCGCGATTGAATCTCGGGATTGTGACAATAGCGACAGCGCCATGCGCAACCCTGCACAAAAACAACAGCAGCAAGCAACCCTGGAAAGTCCGTTGTCGACAGCCGAGTCAGACCCGCGACTCTAAGCATGAACGTTTTTTTCGACGACAAAATATTTCCGCTCGTAAAATTCCCCTTTTTTGCCGACGTTGAAAGACGAGACTGGCCGGTGATAACCCATTACCCGGGTCCAAATTTCGCACGGCTGGCGTTCGTCATTGGACAATAAAGGGTGCGCACTGGTAGTCGCGCATTGAATCCGGTTAGCCGTATTTTTTTTTGCAGTCATGCCATTTCTCCTTCTGATTTTATTTTCGAATCAATGTCGGCGCAGCGTTTTTTGGCGAGGATAACGTCATCACACTTCGGGCAATAGGCGTGTTCGCCGGCGAGATAGCCGTGGTGTGGACAAATCGAAAAAGCCGGCGTCACGGTGATGTACGGAAGGTGAAAGCGCGTGAATGCGCGCTTCACCAGTTCGCGGCAGGCAGCCGCCGTCGAGACCCGTTCGCCGAGATAAAGATGCAACACGGTGCCACCGGTATATTTGCGCTGCAACGGATCCTGCCGTTCCAACGCCTCAAATGGATCGTCGGTATAACCAACGGGCAATTGTGACGAGTTGGTGTAATACGGCATCTCGAACGACCCCGCTTGCAAAATGTCGGGGTAGCGTTTTCGGTCTTCCTTGGCGAAGCGGTAGGTTGTCCCTTCTGCCGGGGTAGCTTCAAGGTTGTACATATTACCGGTCTCCTCCTGAAACCCGACAATGCGTGCGCGAATGTGATCGAGCAATCGCAGCGCAAATTCATGTCCCCACGGCGTCGCAATATCCTCTTGGTCACCGGTGAAGTTGCGAATCATCTCGTTGAACCCGTTGACGCCGATGGTCGCAAAGTGATTGCGCAGGGTGCCGAGATAACGCCGAGTGTACGGAAACAGACCGGCGTCAATATGTCCCTGGATGACCTTGCGTTTTATTTCCAGACTGTTTTTGGCCAATTCCATCAGTTGATCCACCCGCGCCAGCAATGCGGATTCATCACCCTGATATTGATAGCCAAGTCGCGCGCAATTCAGTGTAACCACACCGAGCGAGCCGGTTTGCTCGGCCGATCCGAACAGCCCATTGCCACGTTTGAGCAACTCGCGCATATCCAATTGAAGTCGACAACACATTGAGCGAATCATGTTAGGTTTCATTTCGGAATTCAGGAAATTCTGGAAATACGGCAGGCCATACTTGGCCGTCATATCGAACAACCTGTCCGTATTCGGATGATTCCAATCAAAATCCGGCGTGATGTTGTATGTGGGGATCGGAAAAGTGAATACCCGCCCTTTGGCATCGCCTTCCATCATGACTTCAATGTATGCGCGATTAATGGTATCCATTTCAATCTGCAAGTCGCCGTAACAAAATGACATTTCTTCACCGGCGATAATGGGGATCTGCTCACGCAGGTCTTCCGGGCAACTCCAATCAAATGTCAAATTGGTAAATGGCGTTTGCGTGCCCCAGCGTGACGGTACGTTCAGGTTGTAAACAAGTTCCTGAATGGATTGTTTGACTTCCCCGTAGGAGAGGTTGTCCTTGCGAATGAACGGAGCCATGTAAGTATCAAACGAACTGAACGCCTGTGCCCCGGCCCATTCGTTTTGCAAGGTGCCGAGAAAATTCACAATCTGGCCGACCGCGCTGGACAGGTGTTTTGGTGGTTTTGCCTCGGTTTTTCCCGGCACACCGTTGAGACCTTCATGCAAAAAAGTGCGCAATGACCAGCCAGCGCAATAACCGGCCAGCATATCAAGATCGTGAATATGGTAATCAGCCGCACGATGCGCCGCGCCTACTTCCGGCGGATATACGTGGGTCAGCCAATAATTGGCGATCACCTTGCCGGAAACATTTAGCATCAGGCCACCCAGCGAATACCCTTGGTTGGCATTGGCATTGACCCGCCAATCCAGTTGCTGCAAGTATTCGTTGACCGAGGTGCCAACTTCCACCACGCACGCCCGATCATCGCGCAGCCGACGGTGTTGCTCGCGATACACAATGTAAACGCGGGCAGTGACAAAAAACCCCTGCGCAACCAACTCGCGCTCAACAATATCCTGAATGTTTTCGACACTTGCCGAATCCAGCGTATGCCGCACCACGAGCGTTTGTATCACCGTATCAACAATGCACTGCGCTTCCTCAAAACCAAATTCGTTTGTAGCCTGCCCAGCTTTCACAATGGCCTGCATGATTTTTCGCGCATCAAACAACACC